>JAGVTM010000191.1 GCA_019136785.1 Chloroflexota bacterium
ATGCGCAATCCGCATTTTGACGCAAAAGCCACCCGGAGCGGGGTGGCTTTTTTTATTGGCGTGAGTGAACGATGACGGTCTTACTATTTGCTAATGGTGATATGCCCGGCGATGACGGGCTGGTGTGGGTGGAGCCGTTCCTGGCGCAAGCCAGTCTGATTGTGGCGGCGGATGGCGGTATGCGGTTTGTGCGCCAGTTGGGGCGTTGGCCCGATGTGGTGGTGGGGGATATGGATTCGCTGCCGGCATCCTGGCAGTCAGAATTGGCGGCAGCGGCGGTACAGATCGCCCAGTATCCGGCGGCCAAGGACGAAACCGATCTGGAACTGGCTTTGCGCTACGCTGCGGCGCACACCAGCGTCACAGAACCCATCTTGATCTTTGGCGCATTGGGCGGGCGGCTGGATCAGACATTGGCAAACATTTTGCTGCTGGCTCATCCAATTCTGGTGGACCGGGAGGCGCGTTTGGTCGAACGGTTCCAGCAGGCGTGGCTGGTGCGGGATGAAACGGTTATCCAGGGTCAGGTGGGCGATAAGGTGTCGCTTATTCCCCTGGGGGGGCCGGTGCGGGTTGCGGATACCAGCTGGTTGGCCTGGTCCCTGCACAATGACATGCTGGCTTTCGGCCCTGCCCGCGGCGTCAGCAATGTGATGCAGGCGTCCCTGGCAACGGTGCGGATCACGCACGGGCAGGCGCTGTGCGTGCACACGCGGCAGGAGTGGCAGAGGTGAGAGTGGAGAGTGGAAAGGCAACAGATAAGGGAAAAGTGAAGAACCGGGGAAGTTGGGTTTTGCCGGCAGGGATGGTGGTGTTCATGAAGATTTTAGCCACGAATTACACGAATTTTCTGACCACTGACCACTCGCCACTGATCACTGTTTTCAAAGGAGTTTTTGATGCGTAGGTTTGGTTTGTATTTGTTGGTGGGTCTGCTGCTGGCAGCGGCGCTGCTGGTGGGGTGCGGGGGGCAGGAGTCGCGGAAGTTGACGGTGATGACGCATGATAGTTTTGCCATTAGCGAGGCGATCTTGCAGCAGTTTGAGCAGGCGCATGAGGTGACGGTGGAATTGCTGCCGGCAGGGGATGCGGGGGCGGCGCTGAATCAGGCGATTTTGGCGAAAGATGCGCCGCTGGCTGACCTGTTTTTTGGCGTGGATAACACGTTTATGGGGCGGGCGTTGGCTGCCGGCATTTTCACCCCGTACCGTTCGCCTGCCCTGGATAATGTTCCTGAATCGTTGCAGCTTGATCCCACTCACCATTTGACGCCCATTGATTACGGCGACGTCTGCCTGAACTACGACGTGGCCTGGTTCCAGGAGCAGGCGCTGGAACCGCCCGCCGATCTGGATGCCCTGGTTGACCCGACCTATCGCGGGCTGCTGGTCGTGGAAAACCCGGCCACTTCCAGCCCTGGTCTGGCTTTCCTGCTGGCAACGATTGCCGCTTATGGGGCAGATGGCTACCTGGATTACTGGCGGCAACTGCGCGCCAATGACGTGCTGGTAACTGCCGGCTGGCAGGATGCTTATTACGGTCACTTCACGGCTGCCAGCGACGGCGACCGCCCGATTGTGGTCTCTTATGCCAGCAGTCCGGCGGCGGAGGTGTTTTATGGTGAACTGAGCGCCGCGCCCACCGCCAGCGTTACGGCGGCGAATGCCTGTTTCCGTCAGGTGGAGTTTGTGGGCATTTTGCAGGGCAGCCAGCAGCCAGAACTGGCGCAGCAGTTTGTGGATTTCATGTTGAGCCAACCGTTTCAGGAAGATATTCCTTTGAATATGTTCGTCTATCCAGCCTTAGAAGGAGCGGCTTTGCCAGAAGTATTCGTGCTTTGGGCGCAGCAGCCAGCATCTGCCGCCAGCCTATCGCCGGCAGAGATTGACGCTAATCGAGAGCAATGGATTGAAGCCTGGACAGAGGTGGTGTTGCGCTGAGGCGTTTCTTAGACTGGCGCAGTCTCCGAGACTGCGCCAGTCTCTTGCGACTGCGCCCGCAGTTGGCCGCAGCCGGCGGCAATGTCAATGCCGCGCCGCTGCCGCACGGTGCTGGGGATGCCATATTCAGCCACGATTTGCTGGAACTGGCGCACTGCCGGCATCTGGCTGGGCGCGCCGCCATAGCCCGGCGTGGGGTTGAGCGGGATGACGTTCAGGTGGGCGTTTAGCCCTTGCAGCAGGCTGCCAACGGCGTGGGCTTGAGCGGGGGTGTCGTTTTTGCCGGCAATGAGCGTCCACTCAAAGAAGATGCGCCGCCCACGCCTGGCGATGTAATAACGGCAGGCGTCCAGCAGTTCAGCCAGGGGCCAACGCCGCGCAGGCGGGATTAAGGCGGCGCGTTCGGCGTCGCTGGCGGCGTGTAAACTGACGGCTAACTGCACGCGACAATCCTCATCCGCCAGGCGACGGATGGCTGCCGGCAGCCCCACCGTGCTCAACGTAATGTGGCGGGGAGCCATCGCCAGCCCTTTGTCGTCTGTCAGGATGTTTATAGCCGATAAAGTGGCTTCGTAGTTGTGTAGCGGCTCGCCCATACCCATCAACACCACATTGCGCACGGCTGACTCAGTACGCCCACTGCCTGCCAAAGCCCGATTGACGAACAGCACCTGCCCCACAATTTCGCCCGGCGTCAGGTGTCGCTGGAAGCCCATTTGCCCGGTGGCGCAAAAAACGCAGCCCATGGCGCAGCCCGCCTGCGTGCTGATGCAGGCGGTGTAGCGGTCGCGGTAGCGCATGCGCACCGTTTCGATAGTTTGACCGTCCGCCAGCCGCAGCAAGAATTTACGGGTGTGCCCGTCGCGGCTGTCCAGGGACAGGGCGGTTTGTGGCTGGCGCAGGGTGGATGTGGCTGCCAGGCGCGCCGCCAGGTCGGGGCGCAGCCCGGCAATGCCGTCCAGGGATTCTACCTGTTGGCGATAGAGGGCGTCCCAGAGAATGCCGGCATAATACGCGCTAAAACCCCATCCCGCCAGCAGTTCTACCAACTGGTCGCGGCGGTAATCATACAAATTCAGCATCGTCGTCACTCAAACCGCAGCGCCGCGCCCCAATTCTCCCCCCCCCTCTCAAACGACCACCTTCTTCCTTCTTCCTTCTTCCTTCTAAAACAGCCCCCAATCGCCGCCCGCGCCTTCTTCCATCATAGATGGGTCCCACAATTCGGCGCCGATTTCCACCTGCGTTCCGCCGCCCGTGATGCTGTTCGCCACCTGGCGCACCTGCTGAATAAGCTGGGGCCCATAGGGGCAGAAGGGGGTGGTCAATATCATGGTGATCTTGACCTCGTTATTGCCGTTAAAGGCCAGGTTACGGATCAAGCCGAGTTCTACCACGTTTAAGCCGATTTCTGGGTCAATGACGCTGCGCAGGGCTTCCAGCACTTCTTCTTCTTTACTGGCGATCATGAGTTACCTTTGAGTTGGTTTGTATGGTTGCCGGGCTGACAAAGGAAAACTGGCAGCACGTGTCCCCTTTTAACATGCAGCTATGCTGTTCCAATTCCGTTTGCAGCACCAATGTAACCAGTTCTCTATCAAATGTACACACTTCCGTGTGCGCCTGGCCCACCGAGATGTACGGGCAGCTATATTCAATAAGGCGGTATTGACCGTCTACTTTCTCCCAGCGGGCCAGAAAGCCCTCTTCTTCGAGCAGGTCAATCACGTAGTCCAGCCGTTCCTCAAAAGAGAGCGACTCGTATTCCCCTTTGTGCTCGTCCACGATCTTTTGCACCACGTTGCCAAACAAATCAGCCACGACCGCTTCAGAGAAACGGTGTTTTAGTTCATCCAGCAGGCGGCTGCTGAGGCGAGCGTACTTCTTGGGGAACAGTTCGTGACCTGCCTGGCTCAGGCTGTAGACGTAGTGCGGGCGGCCCACCTTGCGGCGGATGCTGGTGGCTTCCAGCAGTCCTTCTGCCTGCAAGCTGTTCAGGTGGTGGCGCACGGTCACGGGCGAAACGTCTGCCACTTCGGCCAGCCCTTCAACGGTGGCTTGGGGCCTGGCCTTCAGGGCCGCCAGGATGGTGTCCCTGGTGTTATTCTGCTTGCGGTTGCCTGTAACAAATTTCACGATACAATTCCTTTAATAATTGCCAGGATTATAGCAGGTGGGGCGGCTAAAGTCAATTCCTACTATTTTTATTATAATTATGATAAATATTGACGCAAGGGGCAAAGCATGTTATACTCCCATTGCGCTGGCTGATGCCGGCATTTGCTAACATTCTGATTTGGACAATCGGATAAGCCTATCCGG
>JAGVTM010000355.1 GCA_019136785.1 Chloroflexota bacterium
ATTTCCAGCGCTGCCAACGATGCCGCCACCGCTTACGTCACCGGTGAATTCCCTGACCTGAAAGCGCAGGGGCAGAAGATGATTGGCTTGCTCTTTAGTTCGGGCGGCGTGGTCATTAAGGCGGACATGAAGGCGGAACTGACCGACAAAACGACAGACGCCATGCGCCTGTGGGTGAATATCAGCGCCAGCACCAGCGAGTACGTCGCCTCTAATCTGCCCGACTTGGTATCGTCGCTGGCGACCAAAGATGATCTGACCAGCGAACAGTTTGTGACGGCGTTGGCCAAGTTTGGCGTGAAGGCGGCGCTGAATGGCACAAGCGCCGGCATTTCTGGCTACCAGAGCGACCAGAAATCAGTCAAACTGGAAGAGGCGGACGTGGAACGCTTGCAGCAGCTTTATCAGGCGTACCTGGATGAAAAGCAGGCGTGGGAAGAGGCGGAACGCACCTGGAGCGGCGAGCCGCGTATTCCTACGGAAATGCAGCAGAAACACGCCGAATTTGTGGCTGCCTGGCAGATGATTTTGGCAGACGTGGAAGTGGACCGCATCGTGGACGAAATCATCATTGAAGATGACGCGGGCGCAGCCCAGGCGCTGCACCAGTTAGAGGATCTGGCGCAGCAGCGCGAGGCGGCTGAAGCAGTCCAATAAGGAACAATTGTGGCAAACAAAGTTGTTTATCAACTGCAAATTGACGGCCCGGAGCGCACGGAGACAGTTGTATTGCCGGCAGGCGTCACGCGCATTGGGCGTACCTCCGCCAACGATTTGGAATTACCCCATCAGTTTGTCTCCAGCCGCCATGCCCAGATCGTGTGCGATGAAACAGGCTGCCAGTTCACCGATCTGGGCAGCACCAATGGCACACTGCTCAACGGCGAAAAACTGGCCCCCCACACGCCCACCCGACTGTCTGAGGGCATGGCTATCCAGATTGGCCCTTATCGTTTGGCAGTTCAGGTTACGGTTGAACCGGAGCCGGAACCAATGCCAGAACCTCCACCACCCCCAGCAGCGCCCGAACCGCCGCCGCCTGAACCGTTAGTCGCCGCGGTGGAGCCGCCGTCGCCAGGGTTGGCTCTGTCCCCAGAAGTTCCGCTCCCGGGGCTGGCCTACCACAGTGAGCGCTGGCTGAACTACCTGCCTGGCGGTTACCATACAGACTTCATGGCTCGCTTTCTGGGCATTTTTGAGAGCATTTTAACGCCTGTTGAATGGACAATAGACAATTTTGATTTATATTTGTCCGCAACAGCGTCGCCCCAGGCGTTCTTGCCCTGGCTGGCTAACTGGTACGCGATCACCTTTGACGCCACGTGGAGCGAGGCGCAGCGGCGCATATTCCTGGCTGAAGCGCACCAACTTTATGCCCGGCGCGGCACGCGCTGGGCGTTGCAGCGCGTGTTAGAGATTTACACGGGCGTGCTGCCGGAAATCATAGACTTGGAACCAGACCAGGACCCATTTGTGTTTACCGTGCGGCTGCCAATGCCGGCAGATCAGATAAACCGCACTTTATTGGAACAGATTATTGATGCGCACAAGCCGGCGCACACCAGTTACCGGCTGCTTTTTCGCGCATGATGCCAGACAGGTGAATTTATGACTGATTTAGTTGGTCGTCGTATTGACCAATACCGGATTGATGTGAAGTTAGGCGAGGGTGGTATGGGCGCCGTCTATCGGGCGCAAGACCTCAACTTGAACCGCGCCGTAGCCCTGAAAGTGATGAGCCAGCAGTTGGCGCGTAACGCCGTCTTCCAACAGCGGTTTTTGCAGGAAGCGCAGGCTGCCGCCCGCCTGGATCACCCGTCCATCGTCAAGATTTATGATTTTGGCACGACGCAGGGCTTATTGTACATGGTGATGGCTTATGTGCCCGGCGGCAGCCTGGCGGGCTACATCAAGCAGATGCAGGCGCAAAATCAGGTGTTGGAACTGCGCGAACTCCTGCTCATTCTGGCTCAAATTGCCGATGCGCTGGCTTACGCCCACCGCAACGGCGTGGTGCACCGCGACATCAAGCCCGACAATGTACTGTTGCAGCGGCTGGATCATGCAGAGCGGGCTGACGAACCGCCTGTGCGCGCCGTGGTGACGGACTTTGGCCTGGCCAAGCTGCTGGAAGGGGGTGTGGAAACGGCTACAGGCACATTCATGGGCACGATGGCTTACATGTCGCCGGAGCAGGCGCTGGGCAAGCCATTGGATGGACGTTCCGACATTTACTCGTTGGGCGTGATGCTGTACCAGCTAACCACGGGCCAGCTTCCCTTTGAGATCAAAACGCCAACTGAGGCGGTGATGAAGCATTTGCACGAGACGCCGCCGCCGCCGCAGGCAGTGCGCGCGGGTGTGCCGGCAGCCGTTGTCAGCATCCTGGCCAAAGCGCTGGCTAAGAACCCGGCCAGCCGCTACCAGGATGCCAGCGCTCTGGCGCAAGACCTGCGCCAGGCGGCGCTGGGCCTGACGCCGCAGGAGGTGACGCAGTTTGCCCCTGCCGGTTCTGTGCTCAGCCTGGCCACGCAATTGATCTCTTCCACGCCGCCCGCCCAACCCAGTCGCCTGGGCAGCGAGATTGGCGCAGGCGCTGTGGACCAGTTGATTATCACTCGCCAGGGCGAGACGCCGCGGGCGCATAAACTGGAGAAGGATGTCGTCACGTTGGGGCGGGTGGAAACGTGCGACATTGTGCTGGACGAAGCGGGCGTGTCGCGCACGCACGCCCGCCTGGTGCGCGGCGGCGGGAACCGCCAGGGCGGCGGCTGGCAGATTGTGGACCTGGGCAGCACCAATGGCACATTTTTAGATGGCAGCCGGCTGCTGCCAGATGTGCCCGAAGCCTGGCAGCCCAACCAGACGCTGCGCATTGGGTCGCATTACTTACAACTGCGCCCGGCCAGCAAAGCGGCGGGGATTGGGGTGGTCGCCAGCGCCGGCCCAACAGGCGTGGCAGGCTTAAATCTTGGCGGCGTCCAGCGCCCGACGCTGCCCGGCAGCACGCAAATGTACAGCAGCAGCGGTCAGATTGGGCTGGTCGTCACACCTACCAATGTGGATGTGGCTGCCGGCGGGCGGGCGGACATTCAGGTAGAACTGCTCAATCAAGGCATTACCGTAGACCACTTTTCCTTTGGCGTGGAGGGCATTCCCAAGTCGTGGGTGAAGCTGCCGCAGGATGCCTTGCAGTTGATGCCTGGCGCGCAAGGGGCTTTGCCGTTGACCATTCAACCGCCGCGAGACAGCAGCGCTGCCGCGGGCGTGCATACTTACCGCCTGACGGTGCGCTCCGCTGCCAATCCTCAGGAGCGGGCCACTGTCAGCGGGCAGATCAACATCCAGCCGTTTGCCCAATCCACGCTGGAAGTCAGCCCGACGCAGCTGAAGAATGGCAGCGCCTGCCGCGTGCAGGTGCATAACCTGGGCAATGCGCCCACATCCTTCCGTATCACAGGCACAGACCCGGCTGAATCGCTGTTGTTTCAGGGGATAGAGCAGCCGCTGACATTGAATCCCGGACAGCAAGACGCTGTGTTGGTGAAAGTCGCGGCGCGCCGCCGCCCGCTTCTGGGCCGCACGCAGACGCAGCCGTTTACGTTGAGCGCCACGGCTTCTTCAGGCGAGGCGCAGCGGCAGGCGGGGCAGTTGGCGGTCGCGCCCGTTATCCCTGCCTGGTTGGTGTCGGCTGCCACTATTTTACTGGTCTTACTCTGCATTGGCGGCGTCTACGCCCTCAACGCCATGCGCAGCCAGCAGCAGGCGGCTACCGAGACGGCTGAGGCTCTGGCGGCGGCGGCGCAACAGCAGCAGCAGGCGCAAGTCACGCAAACCGCAGCGGCGCAGCAGACGCTGGATGCCCAGGCAACGACGGATTTCCTGACAGCCGTGGCTGCTGGGGATGATGATGGGGATGGGCTTTCTAACCTGGACGAGCAAACTGCCGGCACTGATCCGAAAAACGGAGACACCGATGGGGATGGTTTGACCGACTACATTGAACTGCGCCAGAAAGGAACTGACCCCAAGAAGGACGACACCGATGGCGATGGTCTCAACGATGGGCAGGAAGTGCAGATAGGTTCGAGCCCAACGAATCCAGATACAGACAACGATGGCACGCCCGATGGCCTTGACCCCGATCCGCTGGCGCCGCCCACCGTCACGCCCACCCTAACGCTGGAACCAACTGCCACGCCTTCCCCGCCGCCTACGGCTACCGATACACCCGTCCCTGGCGTCTGGAGCGGCGTTTG
>JAGVTM010000037.1 GCA_019136785.1 Chloroflexota bacterium
CCGGCAGCTAACAAACGACCACCTGCTCACGCGCCGGGCCCACAGAAACCAGGGAAACGGGTACGCCCACTTGTTCAGCCACAAACTTCACGTATTGGCGAGCATTCCGCGGCAAATCCGCCCAGACGCGCGCGCCGCTAATATCCTCATCCCAACCAGGCAGCATCTCATACACGGGTTGACAGTGCGCCAGCTCCGCCAGATCGGTCGGGAAGTGGGTCGTGCGCTGTCCAGCCAGGTCATAAGCCACGCACACAGGAATCTGAGACAGACCACTGAGGATGTCCAGCTTGGTCAAAGCCAGTTGGGTCAGGCTGTTAATACGGGCAGCATACCGCAAGATGACCAAATCCAACCAGCCCACGCGCCGCGGGCGTCCGGTAGTCGTGCCATACTCATCCCAGGGATTGGCGCCTGTGCCCCGCAGTCGCAGGGCGGCCTCGCCGCTTATTTCCGCCGGGAAGGGCCCGCTGCCCACACGGCTGGTGAAAGCCTTGGCTACCCCCACAATCTCGCTCACGCAGCGGGGGCCCACGCCTAAACCAATCAACGCGCCGCTGGCAGTAGAGGAGGAACTGGTGACAAAGGGGTAAGTGCCGTGATCCAGGTCCAGCAAAGTGCCCTGCGCGCCTTCCGCCAGAATGTTCTTGCCTGCTGCCAGCGCTTCGCTCAAATACAAACTGCCATCGGTCAGATAGGGGGCCAGGCGGCTGGCGTATTGGGCATAAGCCAGGGCTGTCTCTTTTACCGGCAGCGGCGGCTGCCCCAAAACGTCTGTTAAGATACGATTCTTGCTTTCCACGTGGGCGGCGACGGCGTCCGCCAGCCCCTCAACGTCGGCTAAAAGACCCGCGCGCAAGCCCGAACGCTGCGCCTTGTCGGTGTAGGCGGGCCCAATGCCGCGTTGGGTCGTACCAATGGCTTCCTGCCCGCGCGCAGCCTCATATCCTTTATCCAGGGCAATGTGGGCGGGGGTGATCAGGTGCGCCTTGCGGCAAATCTTCAACCGCTGCGGGGTGACATTCACGCCGCGGGCTGCCAGCCCGTCTATCTCGCGCAGCAGCACAGCCGGGTTAACCACCACGCCGTTGCCAATGAGACAAACGACGTCTTCGTGCACAATGCCTGAGGGCGTCAGGTGCAGTTTGAACACTTCAGCGCCAATGGTCACCGTATGCCCGGCATTGTCGCCGCCGCTGTAGCGGGCCACAATATCCGCCTGAGCCGCCAGCAAATCGGTGATGCGCCCTTTTCCTTCATCTCCCCACTGGGAGCCGACAACAATGTTGACAGGCATCTGCCGCAATCCTCTAGTAGTGCACGTTCACCAACGTGCCAATGGAGGTAAAATTGAAAAGCCATTGGGCGTCGCCCGTAGCCAGATTGACGCAGCCGTGGCTCATGGGCGTGCCAAAATTATTGTGCCAGTAAGTGCCATGCAAGGCATAATCTTCGTAAAAGTACATCACGTAAGGGACGTCAGGCAGGTAATAATCGTACCCCAACAGATAGCCATTCATATCCTGCGATTCGTAGCGCAGATAGATGCGAAACTGCCCGGTCACGGTGGGGAAAGCCCACGTGCCCGAAGAAATGAGGGTGGAAAAAACGGGGTCAGCGCCGCGATAGGCAACCAGCGTCTGGGTGGTGAGGTTCACGTCCACCCAGGGTTCGCCATAGCCAATAGGAATGCCGGCAATGGAAGCTGCCGGCACAGCCGTAGGCGGTATGGGCGTGGCGGTGGGCACAGGTGTAGGCGACGGCGTCGGGCTGGGGGTGGGCGTGGGTGTCCAGGTGGCGCGGGCCGAGGCCGCCGCCACAACTCGCTTTGGCGGCAAATGGCTGTCTGGCGTAGCCGTTGCCGGCAGCGTAGTTGCCGTTGGTGAGCTGGCGGCGGACGTTTCGTTCCCAGTCGAGGCAGGCAGCGGTTCTGTACTCCCGGTCGCGGGCGCAGCAGCGGTTTCCGTCGCGGCGGCGGTGGCCGGGGCGTCTGCGGCTATAGTCGCCGTCATGCCAGCAGCAGCGACCGCCTCAGCGGGCGACTCGCCAGCAGTATCAACGGCGGCGGCAGCTACAGGAGCGTCAGACGGCAGCCGCTGCCAGGCTGCCCAGCCGGCGGCAAGTCCCAGCAGACAAATCATCAATATGACGGCTGCCGGCAGCCAGCGGCGACGTGAGGCGGCAGCAGACGCAGCAGGAGAGACTGGCACAGCGGGCGCTGCCACAGCAGCGGGCGCTGCCGCAGCAGCGGGCGCTGCCGCAGCAGCGGGCGCGACAGCAGAGTCCGGGGGGGGCTGCTGCGCCAGACGTTGTTCAGCCCACAGGCGAGCCCGCTGAATGGTCGGGTTTTGGGGATCAAGGGCGGCCGCTCGCTCCAGATAAGCCAGGCTGGCTTGCGCCGAGGGCGTCACCCCAGCCAACCAAAGCCAGGGGCGATAGTCATTCGGCGACAGACGAGCAGCCTGTTCCAGCAAACGGCGCGCTTCCTGGGTGTTGCCGGCTTTGATGGCTAACTGCGCCTGTCGCAGCAGCGTCTGGTCGCCGGTCACGAGCCATTCTCCCGAATAAAGCAAAAGAGGCCATTAGCCACACCGCCGATAGGCTGGCTGACGCCCGTCGTCAACAGTTGGCGATCCAGATTCATAAAACCTACCTCAATGATAATGGCTTGCGTCTCGGCAGCGATCTCGCGGAATGCGTGGTAATTGGTCATGTGCGGCGTGATGGTGTTGGCGTGGTAGGGCAGCCCGGTGGCTTCCTGATAGGCGTGTTCAACGCAAATGGAAAGCTGGCTGGAGTCCGCATAGGGGGATCCGGCAATCTTGAAACCGGTGGCCTGTTCGTTGAAGTAGTCGCAGGAATCGGCGTGAATGGAGACCAGAGCCGTGCCGTCATAACCGGACAGGCGCGGGTCAAATTCGAGCAGAACGTCGGTGTGAATGCCGGCATCACGTAACTGCTGCGCCACGCCCTGGGCAATCGTCAGGTTAATCTGCGCTTCTGTCAAACCATCGGCGCAAACGGCGCCCGAATCGTTCCCCGTGTGCCCGGCAATCAAGCCAATACGAATCGGCGGCTTGCTCTGCGCCACGCGCTGCGTCACCGGGCGCGCCGCCACGATTTTATGCAGCGGCGCGGACAAGGATGCCGGCTGGCTGACCAGAGCCGCCACCGTTTCCGCATCGCCTGGCGTAGGATTAAAGCGCAAGTACACGGCAAACATGGCAGCCATGGCCAATGCCAGAAATACCAAAATAGACAGATTCGTGCCTACAATGCGCAGCCAGGGGGGGCGCTGTCGCGTACGGGAACGGTTTCCATAACGTGTTGGGGCCATGCGTACTATTTTACAATAAATTATCAATAACTGAAACAGGTTGCCACCCCCTTCTTTTGCGCGTACAATGAATTCCAGGCAGGAATGCCACATGCGCCAGCAGCGCAGCCAGAAAACCGAGCAAGGAACAGAGACCTATGTCCCTTATTGACTTAGAAAAAATTGCAGTCAGCGATCCGCAGAAGCCCCGCCGCCGCCCGGAGTGGATTCGCGTACGCGCACCCAGCGGCGAGACTTTTGACAACATCAAACACCTCATGCGCAGCAAGCAACTGCACACCGTGTGCGAAGAAGCGCGCTGTCCCAATGTGGGCGAATGCTGGGGGGCCGGCACAGCCACGTTCCTGATCATGGGGGATATTTGCACCCGCAGTTGCGGCTTTTGCGACATCAAAACGGGCCGCCCGCTGCCTCTCGATTGGCAGGAACCAGAGCGCGTGGCGCAAGCCGTTCACGCTATGAACTTGCGCCACGTCGTGATCACGTCCGTCAATCGAGATGAACGGGAAGACGGCGGTGCGCCCATCTTTGCCCTGGTTATCCAGCGCATTCGGGAACTGCAGCCGGGCTGCACCATTGAACTGCTTATCCCCGATTTCAAGGGCAGTTCCTTTGCCCTGAAAATCGTCATGGATGCCCGACCAGAAATCCTGAACCACAACGTGGAAACGGTGCCGCGGTTGTTTAAGAAAGTGCAGCCGCAAGACCAGTACGAGTGGGCGCTGGCTACCTTGACCAACGCCAAACGCATGGAGCCTGATGTCTTGACCAAGAGCGGCATCATGCTGGGGCTGGGCGAGTCCATAGACGAGGTTATCGCCGTCATGCGGGACCTGGTGCACTGCGGCGTAGATATTCTGACTATCGGCCAATATTTACAACCCAGCAAGAACCATCTGCCGATTGATCGTTATTA
>JAGVTM010000214.1 GCA_019136785.1 Chloroflexota bacterium
CCAGGCGATGCGGAAACCGCCAGCCAAAACGACTTCCACGTGTGACTCACGATCCATGTCAGGGGCAATCTCTAATCCCAGCAAACGATAGAATTTCAGCGAAGCCGCCATGTCGCGCACGACTATGCCAATCAAGTCGGGTTGTGCCATGTTTATCTCCTGACGTTCAGTTGTTGGTGAGCAGCTTATCAATCGCCGCCGAGAGTTGGGCCAGGTTGCGCGCCGGGAAAACGCGGTCGCAGAAAGGTTCGTACAGCAGCATGTCGCTGTCGCCTGTGCCCCACTGCCGCGGCGGTTCAGGGTTGAGCCAGATGAGGCGTTTGGCGCGCCGCTGTAAATCTTGCACCAGATCTGCACGCGGGGAGTTCCAACTGTTGCGACCATCGCCCAGGATGATAACGGTAGTGCGTCCGTCTACGGCGTCCAGATGTTTTTTGAAGAAGGTTTCCAGGCTGTTGCCCAGGTCGGTGCGCCAGGGGCCGCCGGGGATAGCGTCGCGGGCGTTTTCAATCGCCTGTTCCACCCGGCTGGTGTCCATAGCCACGGTAATCTCGGTGAGATCGCCATAGAAGGCAAAACTGCGGGCGCGCGAAATCTGGTCTTGCAGTTCGTAGACCAGGCGCAGCATGAACTCTACGGCGGCGCGCATGGAGTTGGATACGTCGCAGATGAGTACCAGGCTGGGCTTGAGTTTTTGCTTTTTGAAGCGGAGTTCGAAGGGAATGCCGGCATATCGCTGGTTTGCGCGAATGGTAGATTTGGCGTCAAACTTGCCATCCGCGCCCCGTTTCCGCCGCAACGCCGCCCGGCTGCGCAGTTGCGCCACCAGCCGCTGCACTTCCTTGCGCAGCAAATTAGCCTCTTCCTCACTCAACGCCTCAAACGGCTTGTGCATCAAATCGGGCCCGTACAAACCCTCAGGGCGGCGCTCCCGCTGCTCCGCCAACTGCTCGCCAACCTGGCGGCCCACCTGCTGCGCTATTTGCTCCGCCAGCGCGTCCCGATTAGCCTCTACCACGCCCATAAGCTTATTGATCGCTTCCTGGCTCATGCCCATCGCTTGCAGTTGAGCCATTAACTGCTGCATTAGCTCCTCCAGTTGCGAGAAACCAAGCTGGCGCAACATGCGGCGGGTGATCCATTTAGCCTCTTGCGGATTTTGCGCCCACTGCGCGCCCGCGCGGCGGGCCATCTCTTCCAATTCCTCTTTGGTGGGGCCCTCGCCGCTGGTGAGCCAATCCAGCAACTGCTGCCAGCGCCCGCTCAACGCCGACAGAGCGGCTTTCAACATATCCTGCTCATCGGGCGTCATATCCTCCATAGCATTCTGCAAGGGGGGCCCGCCGCTGCCAAAGTAGAGCGGAAACAGTTCGTTGAAGGCAGCAAAGTCGTCTACTTCCTTCACCAGCGTGGCCCGCAGCGATTCGCGGAACAACGTCTTGTTATAGACGCCCAACACGCTCATGGCGCGCAAAGCATCCTGCGACTCAGCCACGGAAACGCGCACACCCGCCGCCCGCAATCCATGAATGAATTCAACGACTCGATTGTCCATACCCTATCCTCCGAATGCGCCAGGCATCAATACTCTGGGCGCGCGCGTCCCCCATCGCCCATCATGCGGCGCGCTTTGGCTACGTCCGCTTCATATTTGAGCAGCACGGTGATGGTGTTGCGCAGCACGGCAGCGTCAATACTGCCGGCATTCAAAGTCACCAGAGCGCGCGCCCAATCCAGCGTTTCGCTGATGCTGGGAATTTTGCGTAAATCCAGATTGCGTAACTGCTGCACAATTTCTACCGCCTGCTGCGCCAGTTCGGGGCGCAAATCGGGCACCTTCAGGCGCACAATTTCCACTTCTGTGCTCAAGCCAGGGTAGTTGACGTAGAGGAAGAGGCAGCGCCGCTTGAGCGCTTCGCTCAACTCACGTGTGTTGTTGCTGGTGAGGAGCACCATCGGCTCATGCACGGCGTTAATCGTGCCCAATTCGGGAATGCTAACCTGAAAGTCGCTCAAGACTTCCAGCAAGAAAGCTTCAAACTCGACGTCAGCGCGGTCAATCTCGTCAATGAGCAGCACCACAGGCTCAGGGGCGGTGAGCGCCGTCAAGAGAGGGCGGGGCAGCAAAAAGTTCTCCGAGAAGAAAACGTCTTCTTCCTGCGAAAGACGGCGGGCGGCGTCTGCCAGACTGCTGGCAGCGCCCACGATTTCGCCAATGCTGTCCCGCAGCAGTTGGGTATAAAGCATCTGCTTGGCGTATTCCCATTCATACAACGCCTTGCTTTCATCTAACCCTTCATAGCATTGCAAACGAATCAGGGGGCGGCCCAGGGCTTTGGCCCACACTTTAGCCAGTTCTGTTTTGCCTACGCCGGCAGGGCCTTCCGCCAGCACAGGTTTACCCAAAGATTGCGCCAAATAGATGACTGTGGCGATTTCTTCAGTAGCAATATATCGCTGTTGGCTAAATCGCTGCAGGACATCGTTAATATCAGTGAACATATTTTTTTCTCCATTGTGTGGCGACAGTATGGCTGGTGTGTTCTGGTGGGGCTGCGCCGGGCAGATTGATGCGTGCTGTGGCTGTCGCCTGCTCCAACCACCCCCTGACGTTTCGTGCGCTGTCATGTTACCCAGGACCCGTATGGAGTTGGTTCCCGCAGCAGTCAGAGGTTGTTTAACCTGTGATTGTAAGGCGGAAATGGCAAAAGACAAGTGATCGGAGGGCGTGTTTAGTAGTTCCTTAGTAGAAGTGCTTGAGGTTTATAATAATCCGGCAAACGGGGGAAGCAAGCCCCCATCCCCTAGCCCCTTCCCCCCAAAGAGACACTCCTCCAGGGAGGGGCTTTCGCAGAGGGCGCCGCGCGCCCCTCACCCTACATTACCCCTTCCCTGGCAGAGGGGCGGGATTACTCGATTATTTTCTCCATGTCCAAAAGGGGGAAGGGGGCTTTGGGAGAGGGCAGTTTAGAGATCGCGCGCCAGATAGAACAGGCTGGCGCTCTGCTGGAAACCTACGCTCTGATACAGATGCAGGGCGGGCAGGTTCTGGCTCCAGGTGGCAATGCGGGCCGTCTGTACGCCCTGTTCACGCAGGTGATGCAAGGCGTACAGCAGCAGGGCCCGTCCCAAGCCCTGCCCCTGCCAGGCAGGCAAAATGCCAATGGGTTCAATTTCGCCCACAGATGCCGGCAGCCGCCGCACCCACACAAAACCAACCGGCTGCTCCCCATGCTGCAAAAACAACAGGGCGGCGGGATCGCCATATGTATCCCCCATCTCCGCCGCCACCTCCGCATCATCCTCGTAAGGTTGGTACCAGGGGTGCGGGCCAAAACAAGCGTCATAAAGCTGGCGGAACTGGCGGACAGCGGCGTTCAGGGGCAGGGTGCTCACAGTGAATGGCGGCGGCACGCGCAAAGAAGGCAGCCCAGACAAATCGCGCAAAACAAGCCGGCGCTCTTCGTGTTCCAGATAAAAACCGCAGCGGTTCAGAAACAGAGCGGCTGGCGTATTCAGGGCAGGCAGGGCGCAGCTTAGTTGGGTGAAGCCCAACTGCCGCGCCTGCCGGCAGACAAATCGCAACAACCTCCGTCCCAATCCCTGCCGCTGCCAGTCAGGCGCAATAAACCCCGACAGATCCGCCACCCCCGGCAAACCAGGCGCAGCGGTTATAGCCGCGTACCCCACCAGTCCACCCTGGCGCTCTATTGTCCAGGCCATACCTCCGACTACCAGCAAAGGCGGCGTGAAACTCCGCGCCAGCAAGCACAAGTCAGGAAGGTCATCAGGGCGACACAAACGAATCATACCCCCAATAAATACCTCACCGCCCGCCCCCGCGCCACCTATTCGTTCCCTGCTGCCCACTATCTGCTGCCTGTTTTCCGTTTTCCTTGCCCCATTTACCTACTTCATTTAAGATCAGGCATTATGTACCCACTTCTGGGCCGCTTTGGCCCATTTTTTCTGTACAGTTACCAATATGTGTGGGGAGCGGGCATCCTGGCGGCGCTGGCGCTGGCGTATCATCTGGCGCCAAGACCACGACAGTGGCGCGACTGGTTTGATCCGCTGCTGGCAGGTTTGATTGCCGGCATTCTGGGCGGACGCGCGGCCTATGTGGGCCTCAACTGGGCTTACTTTCAGAGTGAGCCAGCGGAAATCTGGCAGATATGGCGCGGCGGCCTGACTTATCATGGGGCGCTGCTGGCCGGGTTACTGGCTGTATGGCAGTGCCAGGCGCGGGG
>JAGVTM010000668.1 GCA_019136785.1 Chloroflexota bacterium
GAAGGAGCTTTACAATGTTGAAAAGGCTCCGCCAATCGGAGAACCACCGATATTCGTATAATACACTTAACAAACCAAATTCAGCCGACGCAAAAAAGTGCGGCGGATTTAGGTCGTTCGGTCAGACGTTGATGCCGCCGATTTAGCGCGGCGCTGCTTCCGACGCAGGTGGGCGGCGATGGCAACCCCACCGCGCCCGCTATCTGAAGCTGGTGCAACGCATTGTCTTTAGTTATAGATGGAGGAGATATGCTGACAACGCTTTCTGACACGCTGCGCAAGTATGCGAAAGGTTGGTTGATTCTGGCGCTGCTGGCGCTAGAGGTCTTGTTCAATGCCGTCATTCTGCCAGGGACGCAAGCCAGGTTGGAAGCCAGTTCTGGCGGCGTGGGGCCAATTGATCTGCTGTTCTTTTATACGCCAGAGAAGGTGTATTCTATGGTTGCCGCCTATGGCGATGCCGGCCGCGCTGCCTATCGCACTTTTGAATTGACGGGCGATATCGTTTACCCCATTGTCTACACGTTGTTCTTCAGCTTGCTGATCTCCTGGTTGTTTCAACGTGGCTTCCCGGCTGACAGCAGCCGGCAAAGGCTGAATGTTGTGCCTTTTGGCGCCTGGCTGTTTGATTTGCTGGAGAATCTGAGCATCGTGACCATGCTTTCGCTGTATCCGGCTACGCCAGCCGTCGTTGCCATCCTGGCGACGATCTTTACCATGCTCAAATGGGGATTTGTTGGCGTGGTGGTGGTGTTGGTGCTGCTGGGGGTGGTGATGGCATTGCGCAGCAGGCGGCAACGGTGAACAGCTTCAGCCAGATTCTGGCGGAGGGCGACCTGCGCTCGGACGGTTTTGCGGATGAGGTAGCCCGCATTGTCGCTGAAAATCCCGCCCTGCTGCCAGATTTACTGGCAGCCCTGACCTCGCCCAATCCATCTGTGCGCGGGCACGCGGCGGATGCTTTAGAAAAGGCGTCTCGCAGCCACCCCCACCGCGTCGCGCCTTATCTGCCGCGCATCATCAGCGCGGCGCGAAACGATCGTGTCCCCATGGTGCGCTGGCATATGGCTATGGTTTTGGGACACCTGGCCCCGGTTTTACCAGATTTGTCAGAGGTAACTGAGCCGCTGCTGGCGTTACTCCAGGATGACAGCGCCTTTGTCAAAAGCTGGGCAATTACCAGCCTGTGCATCGTTGCCAGGGAATCGCCCGACCTGACGGAATCTATTGCCGGCGAAATTGCCCGGCTGGCTGCCGGCCCTGGCGCGGCAGTCTCCAAACGAGCCCAAACGGCGCTGCGCGTCTTGGCCAATCCAGATACGCCTCTTCCCAAAACGTGGGTCAAAAGCTCACCAGATGCCCCTCAATAGCGCTACAAGTGTGGGACTGTTTTTTTCCTTCTTGCCTTCCTGCCAGCCTATTCCTATACTATGAAAGTAAGAATCAGCTAGTCAAAAGCAGGTTCGTCAGGCAATCGCGCTGTGTAAAGCGCCGCATCACGCTTCAAGCAAATGGATAAAGCAGATTTCGGACAGGTTGAAAGATGAGCGAAACAACAGCCCCCAATACTATTGCCAGGACAGATCGCGGCTTGACTATTGCCGGCACGCGAATCACTTTATACAGCATCATGGACTACCTTAAAGCAGACTGGCCCCCTAAGTTGATTAAAGATTTGTTTGACTTAACTGACCAGCAAATTGCTGATGCCATAGAGTATATCGAAGACAACCGCGACGAAGTAGAAGCTGAATACCAGCTTGTCCTGCAAAAGGCGGAAGAAAACCGCCGTTATTGGACAGAATTCAATCGCGAACACTTAGAAAAAGTTGCCGCGATGCCTCACAAACCTGAAAACCAGGAAATCTGGAGAAAACTAAAAGCCAGACAAGCACAGCTAGAAGTACCATGATAGTCATTCTGGCTGACCACGATATTGAAGGGCATGCCTATTCACTAATGGGTGTATTGGCGGCTGAAGGTTGGTTGGAGATGGTTGACTTACGGTTGGTCACATTTGCAGAAGCAGGTCTGCGGCTTGATAGCTCAGACCGGCTAGTCTGGCGTTTTGCTCAGGAACATGGAATGGTATTGCTGACCAATAACCGAAATATGGATGGGGAGGATTCTTTGGAGCAAACATTGCGTGAGGAAAATTTGTCACGCTCACTGCCAGTTGTGACCATAGCCAATGTTGGCCGATTATCGGAAAAACGTTATCGGGAGCGCTGCGCTTTGCAGCTTCTTGAAGTTATGCTTGAAGTTGAAAAGCACTTTGGCCGTAGTCGGGTTTATATTCCTTTCAGATAAAACACCCATTTATGTCAACCAATACTCGTTATCGCACTCAAACTATAGATTATCTTGGCTTTCTCCAAACAGGTAACACCCCAGTAAATCGTGGTGATCTCTTTAACCGCCTGCCGGCCCCGCAAAGCAAGCGCTTCGGCGAGCAGCCCCGCATCGTCCGGTGGCATCGGAGACGGGCAATTTGGGGCGCAGACGCGCCCAAAATTGCCCATGAAAATGGGTGTCAGCCCCCACCGCAGGTGGGGCTGCCGCCGCAGGCGGGGCTGACACCCACCACGATTAAGTGCAGCGCTACCTCCAAACACAACTTCGTGATTTGCGAGGCATTTCCACAAACGCCAGCCTCGGTTACCCAAGCTCAATTTAAAAAAGCTTCAAGAGTTACGCGATCGGTTCTGTCGCCATCCACCGTTATACCTTTGCGAAAATAGTGCGCTTATGGCAGGCAGCTTTGGGCTACAGTTCCAGCCAGATAGTTTGCCCTGGATCTAGCGTCACCGTGATCTGGTTGCCTTGCACCTCGTAAAAGGTGTGGGTGAAGTGGTCCATGAGCTGCTGCCGCCCGGTGGGCAAGCCTACCGTCACCCGCTGCGCTTTTGCCATGTCCTGATTGGCTAACAAAGCCAGTTTGAGCGACCAATCTTCGTTGTGGCGAATGATCCCCCAGATTGCCGCGTTATCGGTGTATAGGTAAATAAAACTATCCTTGCGGATGTCCGTTAGCAGCGGGGCGTACTGCTGCCGCAAGGCTACCGTTTGCTGCCACCAGGATACCAACTCCGTCTCGTCTCCCGTCCAATCGTAAGCCATGCCGCTGAACAGGGGCAGCGTGTGGCTGGGGAATTGGGCGATTTCTTCGGGCGTGAAACCCAGACCTGTGTTCACCGGGCGGCGTTCGCCGAATTCCGCGCCGCAGTGCAGGAAGGGCAGGGTGGGCAGAAAGGCGGCAACAGCCATGCCAAAGCGCACAAACTGCGCTCCACCCGTTTTGCTGATGGCGCGCGGCGTGTTGTGGCTTTCCGTTGTGCCGAATATGGGCAGCGGATTCCCCTGGCGCGCCAGATGGATGAGAAACTCTTCCAGTTCCGTGGGCTTGGGCAGGACGAAGGGCAGGGAGCCAATGACGGCGTTATACCCTTCAGCTACCCCTTTTTCGGTGGCTTCAAAATTCTCGTCCCAAAAAGCGAAGTTGGGATTTTGACGGCGGGCGGCGGCGATAATGGCTTGCTTCAGTTCTGCCGGCAGCGCATGTCCCATATCAATCATTGCCCCATCAATGCCAAACATCGTCTGGTAATGGGGAATAATATTGATAATCCGTTCCCACAATGGCTGGACGATGTTCTCCGGCTGCGCCAGTTCCTTGCTGTACATGCGAATCGTATTGTAAGCAATGTAATTATAGTGGGGGTGGTCGTACAGCCGCAGGAAAGTCACATCCCCCCAGGGCGGCTGTGGGTCATCTACGGGCCAGTCAGCGAAAGCGCCGGGGATGCGCCCTTTGCGCCCATTCTCGTAATGGGCGATCCACCGCCCGTTTTCCATCTTTACCTGCTCTGGCGTGGGCGGCGGCAGGAACATGCGGCGGTGCATGATGTCTGGCGGCAGCAGGTGATCAAACTGCCGCCGGTTGACGGCGGCTTCAATAGCCGTAATCTCCGTTTCGCTAAAGATGGGCATACCGTACCGCGTGGGGTCATTGTCCCCTGGGTCGCGGTCGCGCACATCGGCGTTGATCCAGTAGAACCACTCTGGATGCTCCTTAACCCAATCGCCGTCTTTGCTGCTGGTGCGGAAGACAAATTCCACCACCACGCGCAGCCCCAGATGGTGCGCCGCTTCCACAAAAGCGGCAAATTCCGTTTCCACGTCTAGTCCCAGACTGGGTTCGGAGAGATTTTGATCCAGTTTGTACGGATTGCGGATAGCG
>JAGVTM010000366.1 GCA_019136785.1 Chloroflexota bacterium
AGAGGATAAAATCCCCCTAAATGCCATATTTCTGGCGAAAACGAAATGCGGCGTCTGGCTGCGGCGGCTGGGCATCCAGTCCCAAACCCACAACCAGATGGGGCGGCAATGGCGGGTCAATCACGCGGCGCACCAGATCGCGCTCTGGCTCAGTCAGGTGGATCAGCAGTTGCGGCTGGCGGAAAATGGGAGCAAAAGCAGGCAAATAGAGGTATGGCTCGTCGTGGGCAGTGGGAACCAGCACAGCTTTAGCAGCTACCAGCGGCAGCCCAAAATACGTGGTGGCGTAAACGTAGGTGAAAAAGAAAAACAGATCAAATTGGGCCGCCGCGCCAGCCACAGCCCGCAGCAGCGGCGTGGCATAGGGGCCCTGCTCCCGCACCCAGGCGGCTTCGTCCGCCAGGGTGTGCTCCTGATGTAGCAGGCGGTTGGTACGGGCGGCGGCGCGCCGCCAATCCCGCTGTCTGTCCACCGGAAAGCGATGTAGCTGAACACCATTAAGCCGGCTTTCGCCGGCGGGGTAATGGTTGGCCCAGGTGGTGTAGTCGAGGGCGCAGGTGGTGAGAACGTGAATGTCAGCCAGATCGATCAGGTGTTCCGCCAGCGAGCGGGCTGCCTGTTCCGCGCCGCCGTTGACTTCCAGACCATACCGCTGCACAACAAAAGCCAGGCGGAGGCGATCAGGGGTCAGTGGCGAGTGGTCAGTAGTTAGGGTCATGGGGAGGTCGGCAGGCGGCGCAGGTGGGTTTGCCAGGTGTGGTAAACGCGGGGTTCCAGGAAGGCGGCAGCGCGCTGCTTTTGCGCCGCAATAAGGTCCTGGCGCAGCGGGGCGTCGTCTAGCAGCAGGTGAATGAGTTCAGCCAGGGCGGGGTAATGTTTGTGGCGAAAGAGAATGCCGGCATTGCCCAAAGTTGCCGGCACTGCCCCGGCCGCATAAGCCAGCACAGGCAACCCCAGGAACATGCTTTCAATGAGCGGCTTACCAAAGCCTTCATGTTCGCTCATAGACACAAACAAATCCGCGCAGCCGTAATAGGTCACCAGATCAGTCTGAGACACCTTGCCCGGCAGCCGCAGAGCATCCGCCAAACCCAGCGCCGCCGCCTGGCGCTGCAACCACTCCCCATATCCCATCACCCAGGGGTCGCCCGGCAAAACCAGGCGAGCGGTTGGACGCCGGCGGCGCAGGTAATACAGGAGCTTCAACAGGTCTTCCTGGCGTTTGTTGGGGGCCAGCCGGCCCACAAACAAAAGCTGCGGTCCCGGCTGGCGGCGCAGTTCAGCGGCTAACGTTTCATTGAGCGGCGTCTGGTAACGGGCAGCCTCCAGCGGTAGAGGCAAAATCCCTATGTCGGTAAAGCCGGCCGCCGCCAAATCCTGCGCATTGTACTCAGAGACAGCCAGCGCCAGCGCCGTGCGCGGCTGCAACTGGGCTAACTGCTGCTGCCCCAACTGGGCCCGCTGCACCCAGGCCGGATCAATGCCCATGAAGAAGCGCGGCGGCGTGATGTTGTGGTAAATCATAATCAGGCGGGATGGCAGGCGGGTCACCCGTTCCACCAGCGGGTCGCCCACGCTGTGGTGGAATATTAGCCAGGGCTGCCGCTGCCGTCCTGGACGGTAGCTGGCAAACGGCTGCACCGTTGCCGCCGCGCTGGGATGAATGTGTTCGGCGTAGATTTCGGAAACGTACCCATCCTGTCGCAGCCAGCGCTGGATCAACAGCGCATGATCGGTAATGGCGTCGCCAGCAGCCGCGCCCACAATCACCTGGTGCAAAATGGGGGATCGTGACAAAATTGACACGTTGTCTCAGCTATCCTGCCTGCTCAGGCTTAGGAATTGGGTCATCATGAGTACAAACCACGTTATCACATCAAACAGAAATGTCATATAATGGCACAGTTCAGGTAATTACCAGGGTAGTCACTCATTTCCCCCGCAGGTTGAGCCTGTCGAAACCGGTTCCCTTTGACAGGCTCAGGGAGCGGGGGTTAATGGTTACGTAGGAGCATATATTATGTTGCAGTCAATTGAAGGCATCATTGACCAGGATGGAAAACTGAAAATTCCAGGGCAGGTCAAACTGCCAAAATCACGTCGGGTAATCATTACTA
The DNA here is from genome assembly GCA_019136785.1 of Chloroflexota bacterium. Lineage (GTDB taxonomy): Bacteria > Chloroflexota > Anaerolineae > Promineifilales > Promineifilaceae > JAGVTM01. The sequence continues at coordinate 2,118 of JAGVTM010000366.1, forward strand.
TCCTCAACGAAGTGCCTGACGGCGATCTCTTTGATCTGGCTCTGTTAAGTGAACTATCTCTGGCGCGAGACTGGGAACGACCGGAGGAGGATGAAGCGTGGTCACACTTAGCCCAGCTTCCATCGTTGTAATCCCGTTTCCATTTTCAGATCTGTCAGGCACGAAACTTCGACCAGCGCTTGTTTTAGCGGAAACTGGTCAGGATGACTGGCTCTTATGCCAGATTACCAGCAACGCCTACATTAACAGCACATTACCTCTTTATGGCGTATACCCTAGCTTCAGGATCTGTCCATCATAAGCATCAGCCACGTATAGTTCCCCCTGCGCATCCTGACCAAAGGCGGTGACGTTGCGGCCAATCACCCCCAGGGTAACGTGCTGCCAGACGCCAGCCTGGTCTTGGGAAAGCCCCCACGCCTGCCCTGTACAAAAGTCCGCAAAGATATACACGCCCTGGAGCAAAGGGTATTGGCTGCCGCGATAGACGTAACCGCCCACAATGGCGCAATGGCCGTTTTCATGCTTATAGGCAAATACAGGATAGGTAAACGTCTGCGGCGGCGCGCAACCGTCCAAATTAAGCGGCTCAAACCCCTCATAGCAGCGCCAGCCAAAATTCAGCCCGCCGCTGCTGCCGGCAGCCACGACGTTCACCTCTTCCCACGTCTCTTCGCCAACGTCGCCAATGAAGAGATCGCCGCTGGCCCGATCAAAACTGATGCGCCATGGGTTGCGAAAGCCCACCTGCCATACTTCGCCATAAGCGCCAGGCTCATCCACAAAAGGGTTGTCCAGTGGAATGGCATAGGGATCACCGTTGGTTACATCGAGCCGCAATATCTTACCAACCAGGTAGTCCGGGCGTTGGGCAAAATCTACGCCGCTGCCATAACCGCCGTCGCCCAGGCTGGCATAGAGATACCCGTCCGGGCCAAAAGCCAGGTCGCCGCCTTGATGCACGGCGTTGTATTGGGGTACGGTCAGCAGCAGCTCTTCACTGGCGGGATCGGCCAGTTCTGGATCAGCGCTGCTGACGCTAAAGCGGGAGAGGCGGAGAGCGCCGCTGAGTTCGGTGTAGGTAACGTAGAAATAGCCGTTGCTGGCGTAATCGGGATGGAAAGCCAGACCTAGCAATCCCTGTTCCAGAAAATCAGCGTTGACCTGGGCGGTGATGTCCAGAAAAGGCGTCGCTGCTACCATGCCATTGGCGTCCACGCGCCAGATGGCGCCGGCTCTTTCGGCGACGTAGAGATAGTCAGTCCCATCGTGTTGGATGCTGGTAGGCTGGTCGAAACCAACGGCAAAGGGTTCGCTCCATAAGCCGCCAGGGGCGCGCATGTGAGGCAGATAAACCAGGCTGCTGCCGGCAGCGGCGACCACTTCATCCACCGCCGGCGAAAAACTATGCCAGATGAAGGTGAGAATGCCGGCAACAACCAGGCACAACAGGGCAAACGGAGCCAATGGGGGAGAGTTCTTCATAGTTCCTATGAACAGCTTATTCTAACGGCGCAGCCTTTTCGCCCGGTTCCGCATTCTCTTGTTCAGCCTGCAAACGGGCCAGGGCTTCTTGCTGCGCCGCCACAACCTGTAACAGGTCAGTCAGAGCCGCCAGCAACTGCTGGTTAATTTGCACGGATTGGGCGGCCTGGCGGTTGACATAAAACAGAATAAGTTGGTGCGCGTGATGGCGCACACGCTGCCACAGCCAGCCCAGGACAGGCAAGCGGGTAGCAGCAGAGGGAGCCAGCGCTGGCGCCACGTCTTGCTGCTGCATGAGGGTCAAGGCTTGGTGTAAGTGGGTGGAGATAGTCTGTAAGGCAGCGGGCGCGCCCGCGGGCGCGGCAGCGACGGCGGGCAGGTCGTTAGCGGTCATGCCGGCAAAGGTTTGGAAACGGGGCGGCGCGTCATCCGTGCCGGCAGCAGCGCGCTGCGCCAGGGCGGCGCGAACCTGGGTGAGGAGGGGGGCGTTGGGGCGTTCCAGCCAGTCGTCAGGGATGGGGTCGGTGTAGGAGAAGTATTCGCTCATGGGGGAGGTTCAGGCGCGGGGTGGCAGTCCCGCCTGCGGCGGGACCGCCACCATTTATTATGGGCATTTTGGGGCGCATACGC
>JAGVTM010000432.1 GCA_019136785.1 Chloroflexota bacterium
TGTTGTACACCCTGACTACCGTAAAAACGGGATCGGTCGTAGGTTATTGCAGCGCCTGGAAGTAGAAGCGCACGTCAGGGGCAAAGCTTTTATATTGCTCAAATGCCCTGAAGATTTGTCGGCCAATCTTTTTTACGAACAGCTAGGATATGAACGTGTGGATGTTGAGACAGGAAAATATCGCCAGTTGAATATCTGGCGAAAAGATGTAAGCCAGGCTAAATGAATTGGAAGGGGTAAAATGGCGACCCAAACCAGGGCGTTTTTACTCGCTGGCGTCGCGTAAGATACGCTGGTAGAGTGGTTCGGCAATATAAAACCCGGCCACCTGTCGCAAAATGTCCAGGCTGGGTTTGATTTCTGGCAGCATCTGTTTTTGTTTGGCAATGATGAGGATGCCAATTAAACCGATAACGGGCAGATTGAAATGTTGGGCGGCAGCCCGGCCTATTCGTTCGTCCATGAGTAGTAAATCGGCTTTTTCCTCGAGAGCCAGAGCGATGGCTTCGGATTCGCCTGCGTCCAAATCCTGGCGCAGGGCGTGGATCAGGAGCCTATTTTCTGGCTCTTTGACCTGCAACCAGATGGCTGCTGCGATTTCGTGAGCGCCGGGTTTGCCAGCGCCTTTTTCGACGACTTCCTGCCAGACGGCTGGCGGCACAATAACCCCCTGGTATAAACGGGGCAGCAGATCGAGCTGGTTGATCCAGGCCAGGTTAATAAGTACCGAACTGTCGCTAATGACAATCACTTTTCGCCTATTTCTCGGATAGTTTGCAAGTCGGCTTCGTATTCAGCCAGATCATAGTGGGGGGAGATACCCCGGCTGCCGAGCAGTTGTTGAAAGGCCCAAATGTCCATGTCGGCCATTTCGCGGGCTTTGCCAAAGGAGAGCCGGCCCTGTTGGAAAAGGGCGATTGCCAATTCCCGGCGTAGTTCCGGGATTGTCAGGCGGGTGGCCTGAACCAGATGCTGCGGAATTTCAATTTGCGCCATACCCATCATACACCTCTCTGGTTTAGCTGGCGGCCTGTTTGCAGGCTTGGCCTGTCTTCTCGCTATTGTAGCACAGACTATATGGGGGTGGGCAGGATGGGCACGGTTTTGTAGCGGCGATTTCCTAATCGCACCTGATGCTGGAACGCGAAAAGATTTCGCGGTTACAGTGCTACAGTGTATGAATTGCCGGCTGCGTGGGGATGGGCGGGATGGGGAGATAAAAAGCAACCGGTCCAACCGGGCGACGAACGTCATGGGAAAAGGGTGACATTTGTCGCTGTTTGCGGCCCTGGCGCTTCGTATACTCGTGCATGTATTCGGATAAGCGAATACATGGATGGATTGCGAGGATACCACGATGGCTTTACCTCAACTACAAGAACTCAACCTCCTTCATGCCAATATCTGCCAGGCTTTGGGCGATCCACGGCGATTACAGATTCTGTATGCCCTGCAAGAGCAGCCGCGCCACGTGACAGCGCTGGCGGATGCCCTGGAGATGCCCCAACCCAGCGCCTCGCGCCATCTGCGCGTGCTGCGGCAGCGGGGGCTGGTGGTGACGCGGCGGGAAGGCCCGGCTGTCGTTTATGAACTGGTTGATCCGCGCATCATCACCGTGCTGAACACCATGCGCGCCATCTTGCGGGATGTGGTAGCGCGGCAGTCCGATGTGGTGAAGGACGAAGTGTGAGCAAGGAATAATTAATTGGTGAATGGTTGAATGGTTGAATGGTTAATGAGGTGGTGGACGCTCCCCCTTGTTAACCATTCACCAGCGGTGTCTTCACCGCCATTCACGAATTCACCAATTAACAAATTTCTTCCGCAAGAGGCAGCTATGAAAGATTTCAAATATATCTGGATTATCGGTCTGGTGGTAACAGCTTTGTTGGTGATTGTGCCCATTGCCTCGTTTGTGCGGGGCGAATCGGAACCGGAGACGGATCCGTGGGCGTTTGTGCCGGCAGCTCCCATCCACACCGACCACACCGACCTGCTCGAAGGGCCCTTCAACAGCGGCCCCGAAGTCACCGCCGCCTGCCTGGAATGCCACGAAGACGCCGCCCACCAGGTGGCCCAAACCGCCCATTGGACGTGGGAAAGCGAACCCGTGCTGCTGCCGGGCCGCACGGAACCCGTCACCACGGGCAAGAAAACCTCCCTGAACAACTATTGCATTGGCATCCAGTCCAACTGGCCCGGCTGTACCTCCTGCCATGCCGGTTACGGCTGGGAAGATGCCAACTTTGATTTCAGCAACGAAGGCAACGTGGACTGCCTGGTTTGCCATGACACCAGCGGTTTGTACATTAAAAGCAAAGCGGGACTACCTGCCGATGGCGTGGATTTGCTGGCGGCGGCCCAAAGCGTGGGCGCGCCCACGCGCAACAACTGCGGCAGTTGCCACTTCAACGGCGGCGGCGGCGACGCCGTCAAGCATGGCGACCTGGATTCCAGCCTGCTGAACCCGCCTGACAGCATAGACGTACACATGGGTCAGCACGACTTCGTTTGCACCGACTGTCACCAGACCGAAGACCACAACATCAAAGGACGCTCTATCTCTGTCAGCACGAACAACGTTAACCAGGTGTACTGCACTGACTGCCACGTGGCGGAGATGGTGCACGCCGATGAGCGTATTACGGTTCACCTGGACGCCGTCGCCTGCCAGACCTGCCACATCCCCGCCGGGGCGGTGCGCGAAGCCACCAAGATGCACTGGGATTGGTCTACCGCCGGGCAGGATTTGCCCGAAGACCCGCACGTCTATTTGAAAATCAAAGGCTCCTTCGTTTACGAAGAGAACTTCACCCCCCAATACGCCTGGTTCAACGGCGCCGCCGACCGCTACATCCTGGGCGACCTGATTGACCCCAGCCAGCCCACCGTCCTCAACCAACCCCTGGGCAGCATTGACGACCCCACCGCCAAAATCTGGCCCTTCAAAATCCACGCAGCTAACCAACCCTACGACGCCGTCTACAACTATCTCTTGCAGCCCAAAACCGTTGGCGAAGGCGGCTTCTGGACTGATTTCAACTGGGATCAGGCGCTGCGCCTCGGCTCTGAAGTGGTGAACATGGCTTACAGCGGCAGCTATGGCTTTGCCCCTACTACCATGTATTGGCCCCTCTCCCACCTGGTTGTCCCTGGCGAAGATGCCCTGCAATGCCAGGATTGCCACGGCGAAAACGGGCGCATGGATTGGGAAGCGCTCGGCTACTACGGCGACCCCATGCGTTGGGGCGGGCGCAGCGTCACCACAGGCGCGGCAGATACGCCGTAAGTTAACTGCCCCCCTCCCTGGCCCTCCCCCAAAGGAGGAGGGAACCGCTCCCCCTCCCTCTTAGGGAGGGGGCCGGGGGGTGGGTAAATTCTCAGGAAACAGCAACGATGCTTCACACAATACTTATTCGCGCAAAATGGCGCGCCGCTTTTATGGGCATTACGGGCGCCGTTCTCCTGACTGCGCTCCTCCTGGCCACGCCCGGCAGTATGGCGCTCGCTGCGCCGGTTGCGGCGGGCTGGCGCTCGGCGCAAACAGCCATAGATACGGCTGTACAGCCGCAGCCGCTGCACCCGACTTTCCCCCTGCTCGATGAACATGGGGAAAATGTGCTGGACTCTGGCTTGCCTGTCTCCACCATGAACACCTGCGGCGCTTGCCATGACGCCCCCTTCATCGCCAGCCACAGCTTCCACAGCGACGCCGGGCTGAACGACTTCACCGCGCCCGGAACCGTCCAGGGCGGGCAGGCGTGGGATACCAGTCCAGGCATTTTTGGCAACTGGAACCCCATCACCTACCGCTACCTCTCCCCGGCTGGCGACCCTGTCCTTGATTTGACCACAGCCGATTGGGTGAAACTACTGGGCGCGCGCCACGCGGGCGGCGGGCCCGCCGTTTACGACCGCAGCGGCGGCTTATTAACCGAATTAACGCCCGACGCCGCCAACGTGGAAGCCAGCGCCCTTGACCCCGCGCCCGCCAGGGCGCGCGTCAACGGGCTGCCCGTTCCCTGGGATTGGGCCGCCTCCGGCGTGGTGGAAATGAACTGCTTCCTCTGCCACACCCCCGATCCCGCCAACGACGCCCGCACCGCCGCCCTGCAAGCGGGGCAGTTCCAATGGGCCAACACCGCCACCCTGGCTAACAGCGGCCTGGTAACCCAGGTCAACGGGGAATGGCAGTGGCAGCCTGAGGCGTTCGACGCCGAAGGCCGGCTGCTGCCCGAATTTGTGACCATGCAAGACCCCACCAACGCCAACTGCGGCCAATGCCACGGGCTGGTACACACCGATAACGACTCCCCCCTGGTATTGGAGGACAGCGGCGGCTGGAGCACCCAAACCACCGGGCAGATCATCTCCCCGCAGCGCATTGCCGACTCCGGCTTGAACCTGGCGGACAAAGAGAGCCTGAGCCGTTCCTGGGACATCCACGCCGAGCGCGTGCTGGCTTGCACCGACTGCCATTACTCCCTCAACAACCCCATCTACTACCAGGAAACGGACGATTCCCGCCCCGACCATCTGACTTTTGACCCGCGCCGCATTGATCTGAGCGAATACTTATATCGCCCGCTGCACCAGTTTGCCAAAGGCCAGAGCGCCCAAAGCGCCCTGGCGCCCGAACTGGATAACACCCTGCGCCGCTGCGAATCCTGCCACAGCGTGGAGAAATCCCACGACTGGCTGCCCTACAAAGAGCGCCACGCCGCCGCCGTTAGCTGCGAATCCTGCCACATCCCCACCCTGTACGCCCCGGCTTTGCAGATGGTGGACTGGACAACCCTGCAAGCGGATGGCGCGCCGCGCACGGCTTATCGCGGTCTGGCGGATAGCGGCAGCGACCTGATTACGGGTTACCAGCCCACGCTGCTGCCCCAGCAAAACGGCAGCGCCAGCAGCGCCAGCCTGACCCCCTTTAACTTGATTACCGCCTGGTACTGGGTTTATGGCGACCCGCCCCGTCCTGTGCCGCAACGGTATCTGGAGGCGGCCTGGTTAAATGGCGACGCATACCAGCCAGAGGTGTTGGCGGCTTTTGACAGCAGCGGCGACGGTCAGCTTGACGCCGCCGAGTTACGGCTGGACGACGACGCCAAAACCGCCTTGATAGCCTCCCGCCTGGCGGCGCAAGGGCTGGCGAACCCGCGCATCCAGGGCGAGATCCAGCCCTATAACATCAACCACGACGTTGCCACTGAGTCGTGGGCCATTCGTGACTGCCGCGCCTGCCATGGCGACACGTCGCGCATCACTACGGCTACGCTGCTGGCGGCAGACCTGCCTGGCGGCGTCATGCCTGCCTTTGCCCAGACGGATCAGGTCTCCTGGAGCGGTGAACTGTTCACCGGTGACGATGGGCAGCTTTACTACCGCCCGCAAACCAGAGCCGAAAGCCTCTACATTTTGGGGCACGACAGCGTTTACTGGATTGATTGGGCCGGCATTCTCCTCTTCCTGGGCACATTTGCCGGCGTCATCACCCATGGCGGGCTGCGTTTCTTCGCCGCCCGGCGGCAGGCGCAGCGTCACGCCCGGCGCGGCGCCCACCAGCCTGCCCTGCGCGACATGTACATGTACTCGGTGTACGAACGGCTGTGGCACTGGCTGCAAACGGTCGTCATCTTCGGCTTGCTCTTCACAGGCCTGATCATCCACAAGCCGGACAAATTCGGCATTTTCAGCTTCAGCTATGTGGTGCAGGTACACAACGTGCTGGCCGTTATCTTGCTGGTCAATGCCGCGCTTTCCGCCTTCTACCACCTGGTCAGCGGCGAAATTCGCCAGTTCCTGCCCCGTCCGTATGGTTTCTTCGACCAGGCCATTGTGCAGGTTAAATATTACCTGGGCGGCATCTTCCGCGATGAGCCGCACCCGTTTGACAAAACCCGCGATCGCAAACTGAATCCGTTGCAGCAAATCACCTACTTTGGCATTCTCAACGTCTTGCTGCCCTTGCAAGTGATTACGGGAGCGTTGATGTGGGGGGCGCAGCGCTGGCCCGATGTGTCCGGCGCCTTGGGTGGTCTCCCCTTCCTGGCCCCCTTCCACACCCTCATCGCCTGGCTGTTTGCTTCCTTTATTGTCATGCACGTCTACCTGACGACGACGGGGCACACGCCGCTGGCAAACATCAAATCTATGATTATGGGCTGGGAAGAAGCGGGCGCAGAAGCTGCGGGCGCAGAAGCTGTGGGCGCAGAAACGCCCACCCAGACCCAGGGAACAACACTGACCACTGATCACTCACCACTCGCCACTGACCACTGACCACTCTCTTCAAAGGAGGCATCCACCTCATTATGACCACTTATACCCCAACCGAAACCGATGTCCAGCCAACGGCAGTGCGCATCCGCCGCGTGGCCCGCGACTATGTGAATCCGTATTTTGCCGGCATTCTCCTCGGTCTCGTCCTCTTTCTGGCTTTCTTCTTCACAGGCAACGGCTTAGGCGCATCCGGCGGCCTCAACCGCATCCTCGTCTTCTTTGAAGACCTGATCGCCCCCGGCCACATTGACCGCGTCTCCTACCTGTTGGAAATGGCTGGCGGCGACCGCAACCCGCTCGACAGTTGGGTCGTCTACGTCACCATTGGCACCGTCCTGGGCGGCTTTGTCGCCGGCTGGCGCAATGGTCGCGTCAAACTGGAAACCAACCGCGGCCCCCACGTGCCCGTGCGTGTGCGTTGGCTGATGGCTTTCCTCGGCGGCACCCTCATGGGCTACGGCGCCCGTCTGGCCCGCGGCTGCACCTCCGGGCAGGCATTATCCGGCGGCGCAGTCCTCTCCGTGGGCAGTTGGGCCTTCATGTTTGCCGTCTTTGGCGGCGGCTACGCCCTGGCTTACTTCCTGCGCAAATTCTGGAACTAGCTCAAGATTTTTTGCCACGAATTCCACGAATGACACGAATTTTCTTTGCTCGCACTCACCAGAAATCACCCTGCAGCATGGCTTCTGCCTTCTGCCTTCTGATTTCTGCCTTCAGGAGTCCCTATGACGCCTTTTCCCCTACCCCTCGCCGATCTCCTGGGTAAATGGGGCGCATACGCCGTTTACCTGCTCATTGGCTTTTCCTTTGGCTACGTCCTGGAGATAGCCGGCTTTGGCAACTCCAAAAAGCTGGCGGCCCAGTTTTATTTCAAAGACCAGACGGTGCTCAAGGTCATGTTCACGGCCATTGTGGTGGCTATGGTCTTTATCTTCCTGACTGCCGGCCTCGGTCTGCTGGACTACAACCTGGTCTGGGTCAACCCCACCTACCTCTGGCCCGGCATCGTGGGCGGCTTGATCATGGGCTTTGGCTTCATTATCGGCGGCTTCTGCCCCGGCACGTCGCTGGTGGCTGCCGCCACGCTCAAACTGGACGGTATCTTCTTCGCCCTGGGCACGCTGTTTGGCATTTTCCTCTTTGGCGAAACCGTCGGCAGCTTTGAAGAATTCTGGCATAGCTCCTACCTGGGGCGCTTCACCATTCCCGAATGGCTGGGGCTGCCCACGGGCGTGGTCGTGTTGCTGGTGGTGTTCATGGCCCTGTTCATGTTCTGGGGCGCAGAGAAACTGGAGCACGTTTTTGGCGGCGTGGACCAGCGCCGCTCACCCAAATGGCGTTACGGCGCGGCGGGCGCGCTGGTGCTGGTAGCGGCGGGCGTGCTCCTGGTGGGGCAGCCGGCTACCGCCGACCGCTGGGCCAATATGGCGCCGGAAAAAGAAGCGCTGCTGGCTGAGCGCGCCGTGCAAATCCACCCCGGCGAACTGCTGGCGCTGCTGCACGACCGCCAGCTAAAGGTAATCCTGCTGGATGTACGCTCCGAAGCGGATTACAACCAGTTCCATTTGCAGGACGCCGTGCGCCTGCCCGTGACGGACGTTTTGGCGCAAGTGCCGGCATTTCACTTCGAACCAGCCAACGCCGTGTTCATCGTCATGAGCAACGACGAAGCGGCAGCCACCGAGGCCTGGAAACTGCTGGTGGCGGAAAGCGTACCCAACGTTTACATATTAGAAGGCGGGGTCAACAACTGGTTAGCCACCTTTGCGGACGCGGATTTCCAGGCGGCGTATGCCACCTCCGGCAGTGGGGACGATCAACTGCGTTACACATTTGCCGCCGCTCTGGGCGACCGCTACCCGGCCGCTGCTCCCAACCCCGCCAAATTCACGCTGGAGTATGTACCTAAAGTACAGCTTGAGCTGAAACGCGCTCCCACCAGTGGCGGCTGCGGTTAACGATTGGTCCAATTCCTCCGATTGCGCCAATCAAGGTAGAGGCGTTGCAATGCAACGCCTCTACCTACGTTTTGATTTACATTAACCGGAACCACCTGGATGGGTGTACAGGTCAATCATGCGGAAGGAGCGGTATGCCGGCATCTTCGACTGCAAGGTATACAGCAAATTACCATTGGCGTCATACTCATCCACCGCGCTGGCAATAGAGGGCCCTTGCGTCAAAAAGACGCCCGAACCAAAATGATAGTCGCCGTTGGACAGCCGCTGCGCACTGCCCAGGGCAAAAGAGTATTGCGGCAATTCCACGCTCAGCGTGAGAGTAGCCGTCATACCCTGTTCATCAATGAGCAGCGCCTGTCCCCGGCTGCGGCAGGTCAGCGGCGTATCGCCGCAGCGCGTATTCCCATTGTCATACAGCACAACCTGATCCGCTCCCACAATGCGCGCGTCATGCTGGTGCGTAAACCAGGCATCCGGGTCAGGGTTATCCAGCGTGAAATCCCCTTCCGGCCCTAACGTCCAGATGACGTGCCCATCCCCCAGACCGTCTTGATAATCAATCTTCACAATCCAGTCCTGATGGCGCAGCGACACCAGCAGATTGCCGTCGTCGCTGAGGTCAATGGCGTTGGCGTGCGTCCAGTCATTGGCTTGCGCATCCAGGAACACCGGCGGGCAGCCTAAACTCTGGTGCTGGCATATTTCACCCAACACCGCCAGACGGTAGGTGTCCAGGTGGTCAAACGCATTCCACACCCATTTCACCTGCCAGTTGGCGTCCAACACCACCACGTAATCCCCCAGCACGTCCACCGGGCCAGGCCCCTGCACGTCCACCAGAATACGCTCCACACTGCCCAGCACCGCCAGGTCCCCGTTGGGCAGCGGCAGCGCCTCGTGATGGAAGGAAGTAAACGGTTCAGCATACCCCAGCGCCGCTAATTGCGCGTTGATGGCATCCACATTCGTTTCCCGCACCACGTTCCCCGCCAGGTCTACTTCTCGCAGGATGCGCGCCTGATACTCGCCCACGTCCACCTTCATCAAGAAAGTGCCGCCGGCTTGCGGGTAAAACAGCATAGATTTCGATTCGTCGGGGGCCTCCAGTGTGTAATACCACAGCGTGCGCCCGGCCAGGTCTGTGGCATACGGGAATGGCGGAATACGGTTAATGATCCCGGAGCCATACACGCCAGCATGCAGCACCAGGTTTTCGGCATAGCTCACCGCCGGGTCTGGCGGCACGGTCACCGTCAGCGCCGGCATTACGATGCCCACGGCCCCGGTCACAAAATAGCGCAGCGGCCCATAAGCCACGTGGTTCCCCTGGGCGTCAAACTCCTCTTGAAAGAGCCAGTACAACGCCTGCGGGCGCATGCCCCCCACGTAAAAGTTCGTGCTGTGGCCCGCCTGGCATGGCTTCATATTCGTGGAAGCCAGCCGCGTGCCCCCTTGCGGCACAAAAACGACGCGAAGCTGGTTCCCTGCTGTGCAGGCTGGCGCGCTGTACAAGGCTACCAGGGGGTGCGCCGTAGGGGATACTACCGGCGCTGTCGCTACCCGCGGCTGCAAGATATACGTTTGTGTCAGGTGCGTGACCTCTCCGGTGGCTTTTTCTCGAATGGAAGCGATCACGCCATAGAAGCCCTCTTCCAGCGGAACCCACTCAAAGCTTTGCTTCCAGCCAAAATCATACATGATCTGCACCGGCTCGTTGTTGCGGAAGTAGCTGAACCGGTACTCGTACAACAGCGGCTCGACGGGGATGACGTCCCACACAACTTCCGTCCCCACCGGCTGGCCCGAAGGCAAATTGGGAACTAATTGAAAACCTTCTGGGGTTTGCTGGTTCAGCGTTGGTGCGGCAACCGAAACACGCGCCACCCCAAACAGTGCAACCATCAAACAGATGATTAGTATCTTCTTCATTGGATACTCTCCTGATAATGTGGAGTAAACGTTAGTTTGTCCGCGTCCCCCCAAAAGTAGCCTCACACGGAGCCGCGGAGAAAACCCATAAGATGGATTGGCTGCCCGTCCGAACTGGATCACACAAAATATGCCCATCCCCAATCCCTTCAGAAATGAAGGGTATTGTCACCATAGCATACCTGACGCTGTCCATCTAGCAGAAGGACAATAGGCACCTGTCCTGGGTGAAATCTGTCACCATTGGCGCTGCTGCCCCCAAAGAGAATGCCGGCATCCGGCTTACCATTCATCGCCATACTCCCCTGATCGTCATCTCAAGACTCACCCCCCACCCTGACCTTCCTCCTTCAAGCGGAGGCCGCTTACTCAACGAATGGCTTGCGCCAGCCACGCCGGCCCCTCCGGCAGGCTGTTCACCTGCCACTGGCTTACATTGAGTCCCGCTAACATGGCCCGCAGCCGCGCCTGGCCGAATGATTGCGTCACCACCCGGTTGAGAAAGAAGCGGCGGGCCGCCGGTTTGAGTACGCCAGGCAGACGCCATTGACCCACAAAAGCATGGGCCTGGTCTGAGGTGCAGTCGCCATCCACCTCCACCACCACCAGACGCCCGCCAGGGCGCAGCACCCGCACGCACTCCGCCAGCCCCTGCCCCGGCTGCGGCCAATGTTTGATGGAGCCGATGCTGTAAACCAGGTCAAACTGCGCCGCCGCGAACGGCAGCGATAAAGCCGAAGCGTGGGTAAAGTGCAGCGACTTGCCGGCATCCAACGCCCGTTGTCGCGCCCTCTGCACCTGCCCCGCCGCCAGGTCTATGCCCGTCAACCGCAAATCTGGGCGGCTGGTTGCCATTTGCAGCGGAATCTGACCGCCGCCGCACCCCACATCCAACACCTGCGCGCCGATAGGGGCGTCTTGGATTAACAGATGTTGCAGCGCCTGTGCCAGGTCGGCCACTGCCGGCGCAATCAGCCGGTCATACAGCGACATGCGCGCCGGGCGATAATCGGCGGAGACGCCAGCCCCATTACTAGACAACATAGCTGCCTTCCCCATCAATACCCCAGCCGCGCCGCCGTGGCCTGCGTCGTCTCGGCAATGTCCTGCCGCTCTTGGTCGCTGAAATCGGGCTGGTAGTAGTCGGGTAGTTCCAACTTCTGCACATATTTGGCGCGCGCGGCGGCAAACGGCGCTGCCGGCAGGTTGCAGTGCGCCAGGATACGGTCTATCGTTTCCCCGGAGCGCTGGCACAGGTCCTCATACCGCACCACCAGGCACGCCTGCCGCAGTTCCGCATCCGCCTCCAGTTGATCCAGCAGGTGGTCGTACGTATGGCTCCAATACAGGCCCCAGCCGCGCACCGCCCGCCCGCCGCGCCACAGGCGGTTGACCTCCGCCACCAGCGCCTCATCCCCCACATTCACGCAGCGTCGATCCTGGCCAAACTCATAATGCCCCATCAGCCGCGTCATGAAATGCACCTGGCTGCTTTGCTGCTCCTGCGCCAGCACCCGGTCTTGCTTCATCAGCGAAGCAATGTGGTTCAGCGGGTGGCGCGCCGTCAGCACAAAGCGCGCCTGCGGGAAAAGGCGTTGAATGTATTTCAGCCGGGTGGCGTTATAGTTGTTCTTAGCCAGATACCGCTTTGCTCCCCGCGACAGGGCCAGCTTTTTGACATACTGCTCATAGAACCGCTCAAAGCGAGGGTAGGATACGCTGCCGTCCAGGGCGTTGTTTACGGCTTCGTTGTGCAAATCGCTGAAGAAGCGCATCCACACGACTTCCTCCACGGCTTCCGGGCTGTCGTTGGTCACCAGCAGGCGATCCTTGTGAATGCGCTCGGTTGGTTGTTCTGCCGGCAGCGGCAGCCGTGGCACCAGCCAGTTCCAGAAGTAAGGCAGCCAGGGCATGGGCAGGTCGCGATAGAAGTTCGTGCCCAGGTCGGGATGTTCGCTTAACATCTCCAGGGTGATGGTACTGCCCGAACGCGGCATGGCCCCCACATACACCGGACGTTCAAACTCTGGATTGGTCAGTTTCCGCCGCAGCAGCGCCGTTTCCACCTGGCTCAAGCCAATCCACAGTGGGGCGGTAATGTGCAGCGCTTTGGTCAGGTAGTAGGCATAAGCCGGCACCCGGTATTTGTTAGCAGCCATAAGGATCGCGCCTGTTTGTTACACTTTTTCCAGGATCAGGCCCGTTGCCGTCAGCCCCGGCCCAAAACCCATGCTCATGATCTTCGTGCCGGCAGGGATCGCGTCATCTTCAGCAATTTCTTTCCAGATGTGGGGGATAGAAGCGGAGGCCATGTTGCCATATTGGTGTAATACCCGCCGGCTGATAGCCATTTTCTCCTCGCAAATCCCCAGACGGTCGCGGATGTGGTCCAAAATCTTGGAGCCGCCTGGATGTATAGCAAATATCATATTACGCTTTTCTGCCTCAAAGTCAATCCCCACTTGCCCACACAAATCCAGCGTGAACGGGTAAATCGCCTGCCGGATCAGCAGCGGCACGTACTTAGAAAGATACATGTCAAACTGGTAAGGTCCCGGCACCAACGTCATGTCATCTTGCGAATGGGGCAGCAAATGCTCCTTAATCGCCAGCACCTTCAAGCCCCGCTTACCTTGCCGTTCAATCTCCGCCAGCGGCATCGCCGAATACTTAATCAGGCCATCGCTAAACAACGACATCGTCACCAGGTTGTTGGGCGTCTGATTCAGCAGGCTGAAATGCAGCGACGACAATTCGGAATGCACAATGTCAATGCGGGTTTTGGGCACAGGCACCGTAAAGTACGAAGCGCTCATAAACCCCACCGCCATGCGCACCGCCGGAAAAGCCCCATAACACCCCATCTGGTAGGAATGGGTCACGGTGGTCTGCGTCCACCCCTTGTCCGAGAAGAACCGTTCCACCGGACTGGGCGAGAGATAGCCCGTACAGGTCACGTGAATCACGTCGTCTGGCGGTTCCGTTTCGCCGGCATAGACGCGCTGCAAAAACTCATACACCAGTTCCTGATACGTTTGCAGCCGCGCATCCAACGCATGACCGCGCGGGTCTTCCATCATATTGTCCAGCAGCGGCGGCAATTCTGGCTCATAGGTAGCCGGGTCGGCGCCCGCCAGGGAACAGGGCATCGCCACCAGTTGCCGCTGCCCGATAATCTCCGGAGATACGCCAAAGCGGTACATGCGGTCTTGCGTTTGCGCAAAAATGTGGTCAGCCTGGCTCTGCGACGTGATTTGCTCATTCACGCAGCGCGCCGTCGCCAGCAGCCAGGCGGTATACTCCAGCACATTCTCCTGGGGAATAGCCGGACGCAGCAGCAGCGGCTGGAAATCCGTCAAAACCACAGCCAGATTCTGCATATGGTTACGCCTCATCTTCATCATGTTTTTCCCCCTTGGTCGGGCGGCGGGGCGCAAATCGGGGCACAGCAATGGCCGGTTTCGCCCCCGCTGGCGTTTGTTTTCCGTTCTGCCTTACCACCTCAACCGCCTGGCGGTAGCCGCGCTCCGCGCCGTTTTTCTCCCCCGGATAAACCAGCCTGACCAGATAGGCAGCCAGTTCCGCAATATTGGGGTAGTCGTAAATGACCGTTTCGGGGATTGACTGCCCGATCATCTTCTCCAGTTTGACCGACAGTTCAATGACCGTGATCGAGTCCAGCCCAAAGCCAGCCAGCGGCGTTGTTTTGTCAATTGAATGCGGCGTCTGTTCCAGGCGCTGCGCCAGCCATTGCTGTATCTCGTCCTCCAACTGGCGCTGCAAGCCCTGAGCGTAGCCAGCATCTATTGTTTGAGCCATAGCCGGCGCGGCTGCTGGCTGCTGCAGCGTGCGCCAGGCGTCTAACGCTTCCAGTTTGTTCTCCAGGTATCGCTGCCGCGTCAACCCGCGCTTCAGTTTGCCGCTGGAGGTTTTAGGCAAGGTGGTGGGCTGCAGGAAAACGATCTCATGCACCGCCAGTTCAAATTTCTGCGACACCGCCCGCACAATGGGGCGCGCCAGCAGATCGGCGTTCAAACCAGGCACGTAAGCGCGATCCACTTCAGCCACGATCACGATCTTTTCTTCATCAGCCGCCTCTATGGAAAAGACGGCAACGGATGATGGGAAGAGCGCTGGCTGCACCTGCTCCGCTGCCTGTTCAATGTCCTGTGGGTAGTAGTTGCGTCCCCGAATGATGATCAGGTCTTTGCGTCGCCCGGCGATATAAAGCTGTCCATCGTACACAAAACCCAAATCGCCGCTGCGCAGGAACGGGCCGCGGCGCGGGTTCGTGGTATACGCCGCGAAGGTTTCCTTCGTGGCTTCCGGGTTATTCCAATACCCTTTGGCCACGTGGGCGCCGGCAATCCAGATTTCGCCCACGACGTCCTCAGGACATACTTCATGCGTCTCTGGATTGACAACCAACACCTCCTGATCCAGCCAATCCGTGCGCCCGCAAGCCACCAGTGGCTTGCTCCCCGGCGCCCCTTCATCTAGGACACGCACCTCGTTTTGCTGTAAGCGCGCCGCATCTACATACAAATAGGTCAGCGCATCTCTTTGCCCGGAAACCAGCAAGGTCGTCTCCGCCATGCCATAGCAGGGGAATATGGCTGAACGCCGCAGCCCATACGGGGCAAACGTCTGCATGAAACGCTGCAAAGTGTGTTGGCGCACCGGTTCCGCCCCATTAAAAGCAACTTCCCAATGGCTCAGGTCAAGACCCTGCCGTTCCGCTTCGCTGGTATGCGTCAGGCACAGTTCATAGGCAAAGTTAGGGCCCCCGGTCGTGGTGATTTTGTAACGGCTGATGGCTTGCAGCCAGCGAATAGGCTTGCGAATGAAGTCCACCGGGGACATGAAGATGCTGGGAACGCCCAGGTAAAGGGGTTGGAACAGAATTGCCGTCAGCCCCATGTCGTGGAACAGCGGCAGCCAGCCGCCGACGACCATCTGGTCATGATTCTCGAATGCGCGTTGGATCATGATCTGGTTCGCCAGGATGTTGCCATGGGTGACCATGACGCCCTTTGGTTGCGCCGTAGAACCAGACGTATATTGCAGAAAAGCTACTGATTCAGGGGAGATGGGGGTGGGCACAAACCGGTCAGCCATCTCGCCAGGAACAGTGTCACTGGTCAGCGTGGTAAGTTGGCGCACGACGCTGGTGCCGGTAAAGCGCTGCGCCATGCGGTCGTGCACTTCGGCGGTGGTCAGGATGGCGCGGGCATTGGCGCTCTGCGTCATCGCCTGGATGCGCGCCAGAAAGCGGTTGTCATTGGGCGGATAGGCGGGCACGGCAATTATGCCGGCATACAGGCAGCCCATCAGCGCGGTCACAAATGGCAGACCAGATGGGTAAAACATGAGCACACGTTCCCCCGCCAGCCCCATCTGCTGCAGCTGCGCCGCAATTGCCCGCGCTCCCTGATCGAGCTCCTGGTACGTCATTGTCTCAATTTCTTGTTCGCCGTCCACCAGGAACTGGAAAGCGATGCGGTCCGGTTGGTTTTGCGCCCGCCATTGCAGCACATCCACCAGCGTCTGCCACGCCGGGTACTCCTGGACTGCCGTGGCGTTACTTTCTTTCGTAAGGTACAGGTTCATCATAGTGTATAGCCCTCACCAGCGTAAG
>JAGVTM010000556.1 GCA_019136785.1 Chloroflexota bacterium
CGGTTAAAGAGATCACCACGATTTACTGGGGTGTTACCCCGGATTGGTTTGTTGGCGGAAAACGATGATCGCGCCACTCCCAATCTTGGCTCCCGCGTCATCTTCGTCGCCCCTGCCGACGGTTGGTACATGGTGACGGTGAGCAAAGCCGCTGCTGCTGATGGCCGCTACGACCTGGCAGCATCTCTCATTGCGCCCACCACAACACCTACACCCTTATCTACCTTGACATCCACGCCAACTGTTACGCCTGGCCCCTCTCGCACGCCGCTTGTTCCCCCCGATATAGCTGAGCCCAACGAAACAACTGCTGCCGCCTGGCCGCTGGACCGCTTTACCGCACTCCCTGGCGGCGTGCTATTGTTCGCCTGCCGGGCCAATGACTGGGCGCGGCAGCAGTTATTGCGCGCAGTATGGCTGGCAGCGCAAAACCTGAGTCAATTCGGAAAGCCGGTGAGGATAGTAGGACATGGTCTGCCCTGGGTAATGATGGACGGGACGAGTACGGAAATGCCGGCGCCGCCTCTGGTGCGTCGCCTGATAAGTAATGGGCTTTGGCAGGCAGCGTCACTGCGCTCGTACAAAGTTCGCTTCCGCAGCAGTCCCTGCTAGCTGAGCGGTTTCTGGCTGGAAATGCGCGGTGGCAGGAAAGCCTGGCGCTGCTGCGGCGGGGTGAAGGTATAGTCGTAACAGATAATGGCGTGGCTCTGGGCTCCTGGCGCAGCCGGGAAACAGGAGCTTAAAAGCAAACAAAGGAGCAAAAATGGTTTGCGAGAAAGCGGGGATTCTGTATAATTCGCTAGATTTTAGGGCATTTGTCCTACAGGCAAAGAAAAAGCCCCTGGTAACGTTACTTTTGGCGGAGTGCCGTTACGCATGGGGCTGGCGATGTGAACTGAATTATGACCAAATTTTGTTTTTTGGTCAAGTATTCTCCAATTCCATCGCCAATGGTTCAGGATACATGGCGATGGTTCAGCCAAAAGCTCAACCTCATCTACAACTTCAGCCAAAGAATTGGACAGTCTTGCGGAACGCGCCTGAGTTCGCGCTGCTTTCCGGCTTGCTGTCTACTTCTATTTATGAATCAGCGCGAGCTTTGCGCCCTGTCCTGGAAAAGCAAAAAGCCAGGTATTGGCAGTACCTGGCTTCGTAATTGCTTGCATCACTTTTAGCTGAAAAGAGGTTGTGTTGGCAGCACCCTCTTTTCCTGAAAAAGGCCCCTTCATTGGGGTAGGGGGTTTTGTGCCCCGCTTCCTTTCTAAAAAGGATAACACAGTGCTAACGAAATGTCAAAATAGAATTCCAAACAGGTTAAACCACCAACCCCTGGTGGTGAGAACGAAAGATCACCAGCAGGGGTTGGCGGTTCAGGCTGCCTAAAAAGCAAAAAGTCAGTGCGCCAACACTGACTCTGCTTGCTTTATATTTCTATTCCCACAACCACATAACTCGCTAACCATCTGGTGCGCCAACACTTTTAGCGCGAGGCCCCTTCATTGGGGAGGGGGGAGGTGTTTCTATATACCTCCTATGTGGTCAAAACCAACCAGGAGAATAGCACAGGCTGCCGGCGTTGTCAAGATGCGTTCGCATAGTTGGCAGGCGGCAAAAGTTTGTGTTGCGTCATGGCGGAACAAACGTCTTCCTTGTCGCCTGCGTTGCTGGCGGCCAACCAGAAGCTTTTGGCGCTGCGCGCCCAGATGCAGGCGCAGCGCCAGGTGGATAGCGCGGCAAAGCTGCTGCCGGCAGCAGCGACAAACATTCCTACCGCCATTGCCGCCTTGCCCGCCCACCTGGGGTGGGGCAGCCACGCCCTGACTGCCGCCGTGCGCCGCCGCCAACGGCGGCTGGCCCAGTCGCCAACACCCTCATGGAAAACGCCGCCGCCCACGCCCGTTCCGCTGCCTGCTACAGATAAGCCTGCCGCGCCAGATACGCTCGTCTTGTTTCCTGACGTGGCTCTGGCGATGCTGCGTCAGGAGCTAACTGCGCCGGGCCGCCTCTGGCTGCTGCTGCGTCATCTGGATACGGACGGGCGCGGCTGGCTTCGCATAGACCTTATAAAAGAAAGGTTAACGCGCGCCGGCGCGCCGCTGCGCATTTGCGGCTGGCGGCAGTTGCGCAACCTGCTGCGGGCGGGGGAGGGGGTGTTCTGGCAGCGGGACGCTGGGCAGCAGGACACTGACCGCATCTGGCTGCGTTCCACCGTCAAGGTGGCGCTGGCGTTGGGCGTGTCGCGGCTGACGGGGCGCGCGGTGGAGTTGCCTGTGCAGATGTTGACTGCCGGCATGGGCGTGGTACGCGCCCATTTCTATGCCAGTTTCCACAGTGGGCGGGCCTGCGCCAGCGAGCGACACGCGGGTAGCAAACCCATTGCCCGCGAGACGCTGGCGCGGCTGACGGGGGTGAGCAGGCGGGGACAGCGGGGGTATGAGAAGATTGCCGGCATCCGCGCCCAGACGAACTATGCCATTGGGCCTCACCGGGATGCGGAAACGGAAGAAGAACTTGCCTGGCAGAAGGGTCAGGCGTTGTTCACCTTGCAAGATTATCGTGGCTATCAGGGCCAGCGGCGAGAATGCTACCTGGCCTGGCAATTACCCAACAGCTACCACGCCCCTCACGCCCACCGCGGACGGGGCCGCCAGAAACGCCTCAATCGCCAGTTAGCCCTGGCGCGCCGCCAAGACGACCTGTGTACACAAAGGGACGCGGGCAACGTCATCGTGGCGGCGGAGAAGGCGGCGGCGACCCGCCAGCAGCGGTACTATCCACAGGGGGCGCAAGCTGCGCGCGCCTACAACCGCCGTCCGCAGGAGACGGTTTACTGGCAGGGTAGGGGAGGACAGCGGCGGCAGTTCGGGTTATGGTATGCGTTGGGGGAGGGGCGTGGTGTATGATGGGTTGTTGGTAATTCTTTGCCCCCCTTTTAAGGGTTTGTTAATGGCTATGCGAATTGGTCTGGGGACGTTGTAGGTGGCAAGACTGTTATCTGTTGACCCGGCTCATAACCAGCTTCAGTGGTGTGCACCACAACTGCGCTGCCTAGTGGCGGTTGGTATACGGCAAGCCAGCGCCTGCCGGCAACATATAAACGGGCTGCGGCAATTGCCAGCCACTGCGGTATGCTGCCGCTAAGTACAATAGCGTCCCCCAATGGAACTCGGGGAAGGGGCAGTTTGTCTGGCTGGTATAAATCCAGATATTGGCTGTGCCGGGCTATATCCACCAACCAGACATGCTCATCATTATTTGCCAAAGTAACTGACCAACCACCCTGACAGCGCTCAGGAGAGGGGAACTCACCGGAGGCATAAAGCGATAAAGCGGGCGGCTTAATCCAACCATAACGAGGGTCAAACAGGGCAACAGTCGCCGGCATTGCGTGCAGCGCTGCCGCTACGTAGACCCAGTTGGGCGCACGACCGTAAAGGGAAAGGGGAGATTGGGGCGTGAGGGTGGTTAAGAATGCCGGCAGCATTTCCGGTTCCCAAAGCCTTACGCCTGTTTGCTGGAGCGGCGGCCACATTTCCAGGTCAATGGCCGGGGGGAGGGGGGCTGCCGGCAAATGCTGCGCCGCCAACGCCTCATGGGAAAAGGCGAAGATACCTTGCAAAAGGGTTAACAAGGCGGCAAAGGTGGCATCACTGTCCAATTTGTCAGGCGCGATTTCAGCCAGCGTCCCCTGAAGCACCGGGTGACGGTTCTGCAAGCATGCCTCGCCCGTCCTGTTTGATGTTAGTTCGGCAATAATCGTTACGCGATTGCGCCGCATAATCCCCTGCCATTCAGTCAGGTCGCGTTCATAAGCGCCAGGGTCTTCCCTGTTTTGACGGCTCAGGAGAATGGCATGGGTACATTCTCGAAAAATCCCTTCCTGCCATTGTTTAGGTCGTCCGCCCGCGTCCACCAACAAAGGATAATGCCGCCGCCGTATGGCGTTGGTCATTCTATCGGCAAATTCTGGAGACCACTGCCCGGCGTAATGCAATTCCTGCACGAGCGTCCGATCAGCCTCGTGATACCAATCACCTTCGCCATCCGGCGCAGCACGAATGACAAAATGGGGCACACTCCGCGCCCGCAGCGCCTGGGTGAGGGCATAAGTCAGTCGGGACTTGCCGGAATCAGGCGGGCCTCCGATTAAAATAGCGGGGTATTGTGCAGTCATGGGTTTCCCTT
>JAGVTM010000111.1 GCA_019136785.1 Chloroflexota bacterium
CCACGGAAGGGAAATAGTCAGGGATGGGTTGGCGTCGCCTGGGGGCGCGGGGGTTTCATAAAGGGCAGCAGGAATGCCCCCCATTTTGTGGGCAGGTCGGGGCGCAAGCAGGCTTCAAATTGCCCACGGAAGGGAAATAGTCAGGGATGGGTTGGCGTCGCCTGGGGGCGCGGGGGTTTCATAAAGGGCAGCAGGAATGCCCCCCATTTTGTGGGCAGGTTGGGGCGCAAGCAGGTTTCAAATTGCCCACGAACGGAGTTAAGTTCAAGCGGGGGTGGGTTGGGCTATGGGAATGACGAATTCCGCTCTGGTTCCCTGGCCCAGATTGCTTTGCAGGGTCAGTTCGCCGCCCAGCATCCCCAGGCGGTCGCGGATGGAGGGCAGGCCAATGGTGTCGCGCGAGGCGGCGCCAAAGGTGTCGTCTACGATGAAGCCGCTGCCATTGTCTTCCACCACAGCCAGGACGCGGTCTTCGCCCATATCCAGGTGTAGTTGAATCTGGCTAGGTTGGGCGTGTTTGCGGGCGTTGTTGAGCAGTTCCTGCACAGCGCGGAAAATAGTGACTTCGATGTGCCCTTCCAGGCGGCGCTCAATGCCCGTGACGGTGATAGAAACGGGAATGCCGCTCTGTTCCTGGAAGGCTTCCACGTAGCGGCGCAAGGTGGGCACCACGCCCAGATCGTCCAGCATCATGGGGCGCAGGTCGAAAATGAAATTCTTGATGGCGCCAAAGGTGGTAGCTGCAGCGCTCTTCAGGGCGTTCAATTCGGCGCGGGCGCGGTCTGCGTCGGTGTCAAAGAATCGCTGGCAAATCTCCGCCTGCAGAATGAAATTGCTCAACGAGGATGCCGGGCCATCGTGCATGCGGCGCACCAGACTCTGCCGCTCTACTTCCTGGGCTTGAATGACGCGCACCACGTCTGACTGGTCGCCGGCGCGGCTGCGGGGGCGATCCGGCAAAGCGCCTAATCCTTCGGTGGTATTCAACAGGCGGCGCTGGAATTCAGCCAGCCGCTCCAGGTTGCGCTGGTCGCTTTGCAGTTTTTCTAACTGCCCGCGCATAGTGAAGAGGCGCTGCTGCGCCAGTTGCAGCGCTTCATAAGCCTCTTTGATGTCGTCGCGGGGCACGGTTTCAAAATTGGCCTGCAACTGGCGCACGTAGTTGGCTACCTGCGCATTGCGCTGCGCCAGCCGTTCCACTTCGGCGGCGCTCTGCTGAATAAGCAGGTCTATTTCTTTCAGCTCACGCTGCGTCTGTTGGTGATCTTTGAGGGTCTCTTCAACCAAAGCGCTCAACGAAGCGACTTCGGGCGCTGCCGTCTGTTCTGCCATACGCGACTTACTCCGGACGATGAGGTCCAGGTCTCCGGCTATCAGGCATTGCCTGGGGCAGTCAAAGACCTGGCTTCTCGGTTACATGCGCATTAACTTCGGGGATTTTCCAGGCGCACCCAGCCACGACTCAAGGCATAGACAGCCGCCTGTGTACGGTCATCTACGCGCAGCTTGCGCAGAATGGCGGTCATATGGTTCTTGACTGTCTGGTGGCTGATACCCAGTTTATAGGCGATTTCTTTGTTACTCTGCCCACGAGTCACGTGTTCCAGAATTTCCATTTCACGGGGAGAAAGTGGGACAAACAGGTCTTCTGATTCACTGGTTAGAGCGCCAGCGCGTCCTACTTTTTGCTCGATCCAGTAGATTACTTCGTCATAGCTCATTTTCTTGCCATCAACGATGTAACGACCGGCGTACACTTCAAAGACGGTGTCAATCAGGGCTTCGGGGGTGATGTCTTTGGGGCAGTAGGCGGAGGCGCCAGCGCGCAAGGCGTGGACGACCTGCTCGGCGTCGTCGTAGCCGGTGATGATGATGACTTTGATTTCTGGCAGGCGTGACTTGACCTGGCGGGTGACTTGCAGCCCATTGATGGTGGGCAGGTTGATATCCATGAGGATGACGTCGGGGAGTAACTGCTGGGCCAGTTCAATGGCTACTTCGCCATCGGCAGCCTGTCCTACGACTTTCATGCGCGAGTCTGTTTCCAGGACGTCGCGCAGGCCCTGGCGGAACATGGGATGATCGTCAACGATCAGGAGTTTCATGTCGGACATAATGACACCCTTGTTGCGGGGAGGATGCCCGCGTTACCCGGAATAGTGTGTGCGACGATATGAAGCGACATAACGAGTATGTTGGTATGCAGTATACCTTAAGCGGGTACCAGGGGCAAACGGATGAACGCTTGGGTGGCAGCCCCGCCTGCGGCGGGGCTGACACTATCTTATTGGGCAATTGGTGGCGCGATGCGCCCCAGATTGCCCAAAGGGGGGAGGGGATGTGGCGCGGCTGGTGTGTGGGTGTTCCAGGTGGTTCGGAGGGGGCTGCAGGGGGCGTCAGTCCCGGCTGTGGTGGGGCTGACACTATCTTATTGGACAATTGGTGGCGCGATGCGCCCCAGATTGCCCAAAGGGGGGAGGGGATGTGGCGCGGCTGGTGTGTGGGTGTTCCAGGTGGTTCGGAGGGGGCTGCAGGGGGTGTCAGTCCCAGCTGTGGTGGGGCTGACACTATCTTATTGGGCAATTGGTGGCGCGATGCGCCCCAGATTGCCCAAAGGGAGGAGGGGATGTGGCGCGGCTGGCGTGTGGGTGTCCCAGGTGGTTCGGAGGGGGCTGCAGGGGGCGTCAGTCCCGGCTGTGGTGGGGCTGACACTATCTTATTGGGCAATTGGTGGCGCGATGCGCCCCAGATTGCCCAAAGGGGGGAGGGGATGTGGCGTGGCTGGTGTGTGGGTGTTCCAGGTGGTTCGGAGGGGGCTGCAGGGGGGGTCAGTCCCGGCTGTGGGGGGGCTGACACTATCTTATTGGGCAATTGGTGGCGCGATGCGCCCCAGATTGCCCAAAGGGGGGAGGGGATGTGGCGCGGCTGGCGTGTGGGTGTTCCAGGTGGTTCGGAGAGGGCTGCAGGGGGCGTCAGTCCCGGCTGTGATGGGGCTGACACTATCTTATTGGGCAATTGGTGGCGCGATGCGCCCCAGATTGCCCAAAGGGGGGAGGGGATGTGGCGCGGCTGACGCTCTATCTAATGGGCATTTGGGCGTGATGCACCCAAAGTGCCCAGAGAGGAGCAAGGGGTACTTATTTTGGGGGGATTGGGCGCTGTTGGGGTAGGTATGCTCAAGATTGTTGTGGGTCAGGCGGCATTGGCAAAGCCAGGGCAATGGGGTGTCAGCCCCGCCTGCGGC
Organism: Chloroflexota bacterium; assembly: GCA_019136785.1. Lineage (GTDB taxonomy): Bacteria > Chloroflexota > Anaerolineae > Promineifilales > Promineifilaceae > JAGVTM01. Next base: position 3,245 of record JAGVTM010000111.1, read on the forward strand.
GGGGCTGACACCCTTTTTGTTGGGCAATTTGGGGCGCAATGCGCCCCAAATTGCCCAGAGGGGGGATGGGGCGCGGCTGACGCTCTATTTAATGGGCATTTGGGTGCGGTGCACCCAAGTTGCCCAAAGGGGGGGAGAGGGGATGCGGTGCGGCTGACGCTCTATTTAGTGGATATTTGGGCGCGATGCACCCTGAATGCTCAAAGGGGGGAGAGGGGGGGCGGTGCGGCTGACGCCTTATCTTATGGGCATTCTGGGCGTGATGCACCCAAAGTGCCCAGAGGGGGGAGAGGGGATGTGGCGCGGCTGACGCTTTATCTTATGGGCATCTTGGGCGCGTGTGCGCCCAAAATGTCCAGAGGAGGCGAGTGCGGCTGAAGCGTGGGGGGCAAGATGCTCAGAAGGGTGGTGGTCAGGGGAGAAGGCGGTAGATGGCGATGTTGTTGAGGCCTTGTTGGCGGGTCCAGGGATGGTCGGTCTGGAAGAGGAGGACGGCTTGCTGGGGGTCGGTGGTCAGGAGGGAGTAGGGCCAGCCGGGGGCAGTTACCAGGTATTGGGCGCGGCTTTGGGCAACGTAGGCGGCTACCAGGGATTCGTCATGCAAGAGGGGGATTATTTCAGGGGAGATGAGGCCAGCCAGGTCAAGCAGGGGGCGTTGGGCGAAGTAGCCAATGGCGCCAATGTCGTGGGCGGCAATCAGGGCTTGTGGGGAGGTGTTAGCCTGGAGCCAGCGGGCGGCGGCGACCATTTCACCTTCGATAAAGGCGACATCCGTGCGGTACTGCTGCGCGCCTGCCGGCAGGAAAAAAAGCAGCATAACCATCAGGATAGCCGCGGCTGCGCGATCAGCCAACCAGGCAAGTCGCGGGTTGCGCCGACACCGCCGCGCCAGATCAGATCGGGACAGGAGCAGCAGCCAGCCCGCCAATCCAAATACGACCCAGATAGGCAGCGCCGCCAGCAGATAACGCCCATGCTGGAACGTGACAGGCAGCCGCCAGGCATAGAGGAAAATATGCGCGGCAGCCCAGAGTAAGGGCAGCAGGGCATGCAGTCGTTTTTCAGCCCAGTCGCGGCGCAGGGCGCGCCAGACAGCCACAAGCAGACCGGGCAGCAACAGCCAATGGGCGGCGCTGATGCCCTGCCAGCCCTGGGGAGGGCCGCCTAAAGAGAAATATAGGAGGTGGGCCAGGCGTTCGGGCAAAGGGGCAGCCAGGAGGGCAGCATATTCAGCCTGCTTGGCGTAGAATGTATTGGGCCACATGTGACCGCTGGTGAAGTAGTTGAAGGCAAAATAGGGCAGCAGGGGCAGGGCGCTGGCAAAGAGGAACAGCCCCAAACGGCGCAGCCGTGCCGGCAGAGCGGCAGTTCCCTGGAGAATAAAGAGAAGTACCAGGAGGAACAGAATCAGCCCGTCGGGGCGGGTCAGGATCAGCAAACCGCCCAGAAAGCCAGCAGCGAGCAGCGCCGCCGGGGTGGGGGAAGGAGCGCGGCGCATAACGTGCGTGCAGAGGGTGAGGCCGAGGGCAGCGAATAAGAGGGTCTCCATGCCGCTGCCGGCAGCCCACACCAGGGGCCAGGAAGAGACGAGCACCAGACCGGGCAGCCAGGCCTGCGCCGTCCGGTCAGGCCAGAGGGCGCGCCACAGGGCCATGCCGCTCTGCCCCAGCCAGACCAGGCAGGCGGCGCCGGAGGCATAAGCCCACCAGCGAAACGGTAGTCCGATCAGATAGCCGAGAGCCAGCCATAAACTCCAGAGGGGCGAGGTGGAGCCGGCGCTGCTGACGCCGGGCACATATTCCCACCGGCCCGTCTGCGCCAGGCTGCGGGCGTATACCTGGTGAATCCAGGCGTCGTCCAGAGGGAAACCCGGCTGCGGGTAGGTAAGAAACAAGTAGAAGGCAACCCAGAGCAGAGCAGCTATGGCCACCAGCCAGGAGGCATGGCGGGTTAGCCAGGATGAGGCGGAAAGGGGAGGGGACGTAGGAAGCATAGAGGATGGATGACAATAATCACAGATTAGACAGATTTACCCAGACTTGTGGTGAGCGTAGCCGAACTATTGGTTTTGTGGTCGGCTTGCGAGTGGCTTCACTGACCACTGACCACTCGACACTATTAAGGAATGGGCGGGTTGGCAACCCGCCCGTTGTAGCCCGATTTTCCAAAATCGGGTGGGCGATTTTGGAAAATCGCCCACCTATTTTTGAAGGAGACAGCATGGGCCGCGGCGCACCATCATCAATGAAAATAATCAGGATTTCGCAGATGACGCAGATTTTTGCCCTGCATTTTCTCCGCACCCTCCGCGTTTCCGCGTGAGGTTATTTTTGAAGCATGGGCGGGTTGCCAACCTGCCCTACAAGTTATTTTTGAAGGAGTTGGTAAAGGCGGGTACCATCATAGTCGTGGATGAGGCGGATGCGGGGGTGGGGGGTTGTGCCTTCGTAGATGCCGGCAAGCGGCGCAGGATGACCCTGGTCGAGAATCAAGTAGGTGGCATGGAACTGATCGGCAGCCTGCAGCAAGATGCCGGGCGGTTCGTTGGGCACGTTGATGGCCGGGCGTCCGGTATGGTAATAGTAGAGGGGAGAGTCAGGCAGCATGACAATGGCGTCAGGGGGTAAGCTCTGGCTGATTTGCTGCACCAGGGCGGCTTCTTGCTGGCGTAGGGGATGCCCGCCGGAGGTGATAAAGCTAAGAATGGCGGCAATGATGACGAACATGCCGGCAAACATGCGCCTGGCGCGCTGCGGCTGCCAGTGGGGTAAACGCTGCGCCGCCCAATCCACCGCCAGACCAATGCCGCCAGCAGCCAGGGGAGTCATCCAGGGCCAGATAGCGGCGGAAGCGTGTAGGACGGAACCGCGCCCACTGGGAAAGGTAAACACTAGAACCATAAGGCTCAATAAGCCCAGGGCATACCAGGTGAGCGGGCGCAGCCAGACGCCCCGGTCGCCGCGTCCCCAACGCAGCCAGGCCCATACGATAAAAGGGGAGAGAAAGATCAGCCCCAAAACGGCGATAAAGGTTTGCACCGCCAGCCACAGGGCCGCCAGTTTGGAGCGCAGGATGTTGGCCCAACCCCAGTCCAGATAGGTCTGTAGGGTAAAGGTGCGGTTATAAGCAAACAAATCGTCATAGGTGGTGAGAAAGATGGTTTGCGTGCCGGCAGTGGGCAGCGGACGTCCCAGAACGATCAAGTTACGCCAGAACCAGGGGGTCATAATTAACAAGTAGCCCGCCAGCAAAAGCAATACAGCCCGCCAGCCTGGGCGCCGCCCGCGGATGGCATCCCAGGCCCATAACGCCAGCCCTACTAGCAGAAATAAGAGGCCATCCGCGCGCGTCAGGTGGGCCAGTCCGGCGAAAATGCCGGCAAGCAGCCAGTAGCGCGCCTGTCGCTGTCTGGCAGCGACAGCCAGCGCCCACAAGCCGAGAGCGCCAAGCCAGGCAATAGGGGCAAAGGTGGTGGGCTGGCTGAGGTAGGCGGCATAGTAGCCGCCAACGGCGGTGAATAGGGCGGCGGTCCACGCCTGCCAGCGCTCGCCGCTGAGGGTGTAGCTGATGAGGAAGGAAAGGCAGGGCAGCAGTCCGGCTAACAGCCAGAAGGGAAGCTGGGCGGCGCGGAAGTTGTCGGATAGGGCGTAGCCGGCGGCGGCGATGAGGGAGGGCAGGGGCATCCAATAGGTAAAGCTGGGGGTGGGCAAGGCGGTGGGATGGTCCAGGTATTGCCAGATAATCATTTCGGTGAAGCCGTAGCCGTGGGCCAGGCGTTGGGCGTTGTTGGTGTAGTAGTAGGCGTCGAAGTAGGTGGGGTGGTGGATGCGCCAGGCCCAAAAGGCCTGGATGGCGAGGCCGATCAGGGCGATGCAGAGGAGGTCGCGGCGCGGGGGGCGGTGGGGTATGGGGGGGGCAGGCCTGGTGGGTATGGGTTGAGGTTGCTGCACGGTGCGTTTTGTTGGCAACGTAGCCTTCATAGGGTGAGGTGTGCAGCCCCGCCTGCGGCGGGGCTGCACACAATTTAGTGGGCAATTTTGGGCGCATACGCGCCCAAAATTGCCCGGAGGAGGAAGGTGGGCGCGCCCACAATTGTCTGTCGCGGGCGCATGTCTGTCGCGGGTGCACCCACAATTGCCCAGAGAACAAGGGTGGGTGCACATAAGGTTGTCTGTCGCGGGCGCGCCCACAATTGCCCAGGGAAGAAAGGTGGACGTGCATACAATTGTCTGCCGCAGGCGCGCCCACAATTGTCCAGAGAATAAGGGTGGGTGCGCGTAAGGTTGTCTGTCGCGGGTGCACCCACAATTGCCCAGAGAACAAGGGTGGGTGCACATAAGGTTGTCTGTCGCGGGTGCGCCCACAATTGCCCAGAGAATAAGGGTGGGGGCGCATAAGGTTGTCTGTCGCGGGCGCGCCCACAATTGCCCAGGGAAGGAAGGTGGGCGTGCATACGGTTGTCTGCCGCAGGCGCGCCCACAATTGCCCAGGGAAGGAAAGCGAGCGCGCATACGGTTGTCTATTGCGGGCGCGCCCACAATTGCCCAGGGAAGGAAGGGGGGCGTGCATACAATTGTCTGCCGCAGGCGCGCCTACAATTGCCCAGGGAAGGAAGGGGGGCGTGCATACAATTGTCTGCCGCAGGCGCGCCCACAATTGCCCAGAGAACAAGGGTGGGTGTACATAAGGTTGTCTGTCGCGGGCGCGCCCACAATTGCCCAGAGGGAAAAGCGGTGTGCGCCAGAAAGGTTGCCCGGCAGCGATGTGGGGCTCTTTATGGTGCGGGGGTTCTGGTGAAAATCTGGGCCACGTCGTCTGTATACGCTGCCTGCCAGTGGGGGTGAATGTCCAGCAAAGCCGTCAGGGGCGCGTCGCGCTCAATAAGTATGTACTGTACATCAAACTGGTTTAGCGGCTCAGCCCAATTGGGCTGCAGTTCCAGGGTCTGGCGATAAAAGCGTAGGAAATTATCCCCATAGACATCGGCGCGACCATCTACAAAGACGGGCAGCCCGCGCCAGATGAGGTAGCCGCCCCAGCCATAGCTGTTGTAGCCGCGCGCCTGCGCCAGGTCGTGTGCGAGCAGGTAGTCAACAGCAGCGACGGGGAAACGGCTGGCAATGGCTGCTTCATTGTCCAGAATGGTCTGTACCGTCCAGCCCACCACGCCCAAAAGAGCCACCAAAACGAGGAGCCAGTTAAGGATGGGCAGCCCTTTCAGGTCAGGGCGCTCCCCGGACAGGGTTGGGTAAAGGGGGGTGTGGGTGAATGCCGGCAGCCAACACCTGCTGACAATGGGCGCGGCTGCCAGCGCAAAAATGGGAATGTGGCGGGCGGAGAGCAAGCCGGCGGCAAATGTACCCAGGAACAGCAGCACATCTGTCCAGGTGGGGCGCTGCCGGCTAAATGCCCAGCCTGCCACACCCAGTACCATCAACCCCACAAAGGGCCAGAAGATGGGTAAATGGAAGTCTGGCGAGTGCCATTCTTGAATGTAACTCTGCATAGCGCCGCTGCCCAGGGTGGCAAAGGGATAAAGCCAGAGGGATGGGCCATTGGGATTGATGGCGGCGCACAGAAAAGCCAGGGCCGTAATCAGGGCCAGGCGGCGAATTGCAGGCCAGGGCAGGCTGTCAGCCGCGGAGACATAACGCTGTACGGCTTCGCCGGCAGTGTAAACGATCAGCAGGGCAATGCCCAGGAAGTAGCCGCTGTGCAAATTTGCCCAGAGAAGGGTCAGAAGGGGGATGAGCCATAAGGTGCGGGGGGAGAGCCGCTGTCCCCGCCAGCGTTCTAACAGGTAAACAAACAGGGCAAAAAACAGCAGGTTAAACATCTGCGGCCGGGCGCCCCACACAATGGCGGAAGCCAGGGCGGACAGCAGCGTGACGAAGGCTGCCAGGTAGGGTTGGCCCAAACAGCAATGGTAAATGAGCCAGAAGGTGAGGGTGGTCAGGGCAGCGGTGACCAGGATCAAGAGGGGCGGCCCGCCAACCTGATAGAGACCCCACAGGCTGAGTTGGGACAACCATTCGTGCGTGATCCAGGGTTGACCGGCAACGGTAAAGGAAAAAACGTCTTGACGGGGAATGCCATTTTGCAGGATGTATTCGCCCGTGCGCAAGTGCCACCACATATCGGGGTCGGTCGTCTCGCGCACGGCAATGGCGAAGAGGGAAAGTAGAAAAAGGGTGACAAAGAGGCGCTTGACGGTCACAGGCGGTCAGCCGCTTTGCGGGCGTAGATGGTGAACAGGTCGCCGAAGTTGACGGGCACGGGAACTTCAGCCAGGTTGAGGCGGCGCACCAGGAACTCTACCCATTTGCCCAGGGTATGGTTCAGACCGCCAACGCGCGAAGCCAGGTAACCTAAACGCAGATAACGACCTTCGGCGCCAGACCAGATGATCTCATAGCCACATTTTTGCAGCATTTCAGCCAGGGTCTTGCGGCTGAAGTAATGGATGTGCATTTCCATCAGCCAGGGCCAACGGGGCCCCATCAGGCGGGCGGTTAGGCTGTCAATGTCCATGGTGTGCACGGCAATCACGCCGCCGGGTTTGAGCATCTGGTAGGCATGGGTCAACTCGGCGGTGGGGTCAGCCACGTGTTCGATGACGTCCCACATGGTGATAACGTCAAAGGATTGGCCAACCAGTGCGGCGGCGTGTTGGGTGCCGTGAATGATGGGCAGCCCGTGCGCCTGCGCCTGTTGCACGGCCCATTCGGATGGCTCCACGCCCCAGGCATCCCAACCGGCGGCGCGCGCCACTTCCACAAAAACGCCAATGTATGCGCCCACGTCCAACAGGCGACGGCTCTGCGCGGGCCCGGTGTGTTTTTCTAAGGCGTGTAGATGCTTGCGAAACGTCAGCAGTCGCCCCTGGCGTTCGGCGACGTAAGTCTCATCTTCCACGCTGCCATAAGCGTCCAGCAGTTTGTCCGCGGGCCAGCGGGGATTGGCATAGACATAGCCGCAGAAGCGACATTGGACAATCTGGGGGTGTTGGCCATAATCGGCGCTGGTGCAGCGAAAGGCGCGCACATCGGGGACGCCGTTGGCGGAGACGGTTGCCGGCAATCGCACCTGCCAATCATCCCGCCCACACAAATTACAGTTTACATAGTTCATGAAACCACCGGAACCGATGGGCGCTGCGGTTCACGCCCGCGCAAGCGCCGCAAAAAGAGACGCAGCACAGTGTACTGCGCCTTAAAAATCTCCTGGCGCGAAATCTTGGTCTGCCCCTTGCGCCGATCTTCAAAAATGATGGGGACCTCCCCAATTTGCCAGCCGCGCCGCTGGCACATGAACAACATCTCCACCAGGAACGAATAGCCGCTGGAAAAAATAGAGTCCAGAGGAATCGAAGCCAATACTTCGCGGCGATACAGGCGGAAACCCGCCGTGGTGTCGCGCGCTTCTAATCCTAGCAGCACGTGGGTAACCAGGTTAGCTCCCCAACTCAAGATAATGCGCCGCCAATCCCAGTTTTGCTGCCCGCCGCCGGGTACGTAACGGGAGCCAATGACCACGTGCTTGTGGCGGCTCATCTCGATCATGGCGGGTATGTAGCGAGGATGGTGGGAGAAGTCGGCGTCCATAGTCATGATACGGAACGCGCCCAGCTCGTCCAGAGCCAGCTTATAGCCGGCAATGTAGGCTGTGCCCAGACCCAGTTTGCCTGGGCGATGGATGACGTGTACCCGTCCCGGATGGATTTCCGCCCAGCGGTCAGCCATCTGCCCCGTGCCATCGGGAGAGTTGTCGTCTACAACGATGACGCCCAGGGAAACAGGCAAAGCCAGCAACTGCTCCAGCAGTTCATCCAGGTTGTCCGCCTCATTATAAGTGGGCACTATCACGTAAGTCTCAATCTGATCCATGAATCATTCGCCTCAGTCGCGCCGCTCACGCCGCACGCTCTTGTCGAAGACAACGTAGGCTTTGGCAGGCTTCGACAAGCTCAGCCTGCGAGAGAGGGTTAGTCGTTGCCTGCGTAGTGAAATATGCCTGACCGTAGTCAGAATCGCAGCCAGATTCATGATTTTAACGGCAACGGGGAGGCGGGTCAAAACGGATTGGGCTGCATTTTGACATAATCACATGTCAGTAATATGATTTTACATCATGAGAATCGGGATTCTGTCGCGCAACGCCTCGTTGTATAGTACGCGCCGGCTGGTGGAAACGTGCCGGCAGCGCGGGCATGAACCCATCCTGATTGACACGCTGCGAGCGGCAGTACAGTTGAGCCAGATCACCAGCCGGCAGCCACGACCGCAGCTAACGCCCATTGACGCTCTGATTCCACGGGTGGGGGCATCTATCACCCAATATGGCTTGATGGTCGTGCGGCATTATGAAGGGCAGGGAACGCTGTTGACCGCCAGCGCCAGGGCGATTGGCGACTCCCGCGACAAATACACCAGCCAGCAGATTTTGAGCCAGGCCGGGCTGCCACTGCCGCAGACTTATCTGGCGCGTTCGCCGCAGGATTTGCTGCCGGCAGTTGAACAGGCCGGCGGTTTCCCCATTGTGCTCAAACAGCGGCAGGGAACCCAGGGGCGCGGCGTCTTGCTGATACAAAATCTGGAAATGGCGCAGGCGCTGCTGAATGCCTGGCAATCGCCGCTGATGCAGTTGTTGGTGCAGGAGTTCATCCCGGAAGCGCAGGGCAGAGATATTCGCATTCTGGTGGTGGGGAACCAGTGTGTGGCGGCGATGGAACGGCGGGCGCCGGTGGGAGATTTTCGGGCTAATCTGCATCAGGGGGGAGCAGCGGTGAAGATAGAGCTAACGGCGGCGCTGGAGCAACTGGCTTTGCGGGCAGCCAGGGCGTTAAGTCTGGCGGTTGCCGGCATTGACATCATCGAATCCCACCGCGGGCCGCTGCTATTGGAAGCCAATTCCTCGCCTGGGCTGGAAGGCATCGAGCGGGTCACGCAGCAAGACGTGGCCGGGCACATTGTGCGCTATCTGGAGGAAGAGATTCAGAAACGACAACGACCGCGCCGGCGGCGAAAGCGGCAGCGCCATTGACATGCGGGTTGGTTAAGGCGAATGGGCACAATTTACGACGGCTTTTCACCCAGATGCCGGCTTATCAACCCCTGGCGGCGCGCTTCTTCCCAGGAGATACCGCGCATGCCTTCATGCTCGTCCACTTCCTGCGTGGCCTGTTCCCAAAATGCGTCCAGGTCTACGGCTGCTGTGGGCGCAGGCAGAACGGGTGCAGCCGGGGCGCTAACCGGATGCGGCTGCGGCGCCACCTCAACAGGCGGCGCAGCGGCAGGAGCAGGCGGCTCAGGAACGACCAGGGGCGGCGGCGTGGGGGGCGCAGCAGCGGTTACGGGGGGAAGTAACGGCAGCAAATCATGGACTGCGCGCTGGGCAAATACCCAAACAGCGCCTACGCGACCACGGCGACCATTGGCATCAAGAAAAATGGAAATCAGGTAATCAGCGCCCACGTTGGCGCTGTAGATGTCTACGCTTTGCCCGGCCTGATATTGCATGGTGAACGGCTCGTCGCTGCCTAGCTGGCCAGCCAACTGGTAGCTGCCCGCCATAATGCCGGCAATCGTGGCTGCCAGACCGGGCATTTCCTGGCTCAAACTCCCGCCTGTGTCATGGACTAATTCCCCATCCATGCGGGTCAATACCACCTGGACAGCAGCCGTTTCCGCCCGCAGCAGCGCCAGACGGCGGGCCAGGCGGCTGCCGGCATCGCCGGGCGGCGCCAGCGGCGTGCCCATGGCTGGCGCAGCCGGCGGCGGCGGCGGCGGCGACGCCGTACCATACAGGGCGGCGTTGACGGCGGCAAGCAATTCGTCAGCGTCCAGCGGCTTACGAAAATAGCGGAAAATGCCCAAATCCGCAGCCTCTTGCTGTCCCTGATCGGACGTATAAGCCGTGATCATGATAACGGGCATATGTGGCTGCAGCCGCCGCGCCCGCCGCGCCAGATCAAAACCGCTGATGCCCGGCAAACGCAGGTCTGTGATCAACAAGTCGTAAGCCTTCTGCTGCAGCTCCAGCATCCCTTCTTCCGCAGAGGGAACTCCCACGACGCGATAGGCGTGGTTGGACAGTTCCAGCATGGAACGCAAGAAGGAGAGCATCTCAAAGTAATCGTCTACAACCAGGATTCGCTTCACAGGTATCGTCCATAAAAACCAGGGGCAAGCTTAAGGCTTGCCCCTGGTCAAAAAGCATTGGGACTCTAATACCCGGGGCAGGCAGGCTGCCTACGCTGCTATGGCGCCGCCCAAACGGGATAGTTCTATCAGGTAGCTTCGATAGGCACGTTCCGCACGATTTTGCTGGCCCCCGGTTCGCCGCTCTCCAACAGCCAGCAGGCGGCATAATGCTCTGTGCCGTAATCCTTAAGCGGCGGTTCTTCTTGCGAACAGCGGTCAAAAGCCAGTGGGCAGCGGGTGTGGAAGCGGCAGCCGCGCGGCGGGTTCAGGGGGCTGGGCACATCCCCTTCCAGAATAATGCGCTGGCGCTTGTAGGTGGGGTCTGGCACGGGAATAGCCGAGAGCAAAGCCTGGGTGTAGGGGTGCAGTGGGTCTGCATACAGGTCTTCACGGCTGGCTACTTCTACCAGTTTGCCCAAATACATAACGCCCACGCGGTCGCTGAAATGTTCTACCACGCTGAGGTTGTGGGCAATAAAGAGGTACGTCAAGCCAAAATCCGCTTGCAGTTCTTTCAGGATATTGAGCACCTGAGCTTGAATAGACACATCCAGAGCGGAAACCGGTTCGTCACAGACGATGAATTTGGGGCGCAGCGCCAGAGCGCGGGCAATCCCAATGCGCTGCCGCTGCCCGCCCGAAAACTCGTGCGGATAGCGGCGGGCGTGGTCGGCGCGCAGACCCACACGGGTCAACATCTCCACGACGACGTCATACCGTTCCTGGGCGTTCTTATTGGTGTGAACGCGCAGACCTTCGCCAATACTTTCACCGACAGGCATACGCGGGTCAAGGGAGGAGTAAGGGTCTTGGAAAATAATCTGCATATCGCGCCGCATTTTCTTAAGGTCGGCGGCGCTCATGTCAAAGAGATTTTTGCCATCAAAGGTGACGGTTCCGCTCGTTGCCGGCAGCAAGCGCAAAATCGTGCGCCCCGCCGTCGTTTTGCCGCAGCCAGACTCGCCAACCAGACCAAAAGATTCCCCTTCGTAAATAAAAAAGGAAACATCGTCAACAGCTTTGACCCAGGCTTTTACCCGCTGCAACAAACCCGCGCGTACCGGAAAAAACTTCTGTAAATTCTTAACATCTACCAGAATTCGCTTTTCGCGTTGGGGACCCTGCGATTTTTTATAGGACATCTGTCACGCCTCTCCTCTTACTCAAACAACCAGCAGCGCACCTTGTGATTGGGCGCAATTAACTTTAGCTCCGGTTCTTCCTGGGTACAAATCTCCAGTTCATTACGCACCCGTTCCACGCAACGCGGCGCAAACTTGCAGCCAGGCGGCAAATCGGCCAGGTTGGGAACGGAACCAGGAATCGTGGTCAACTCCTTGTCTGTCTGCCCCAGGACGGGCGTAGACCCAATCAAAGCAATTGAGTATGGATGCTTGGGAGACTGGAAGAGTTCATAGACAGAAGCCTCTTCCACAATACGCCCGGCGTACATCACATTGACGCGATCACACATTTCCGCCACAACGCCTAGGTCATGGGTAATGAGGATGATCGAGGTGTCCATTTTGGAGCGGAGGTTGCGCATCAGGTCCAAAATTTGGGCTTGAATGGTTACGTCCAAAGCTGTGGTTGGCTCATCGGCAATCAACAGTTCGGGTACGCAAGCCAGGGCCATGGCAATCATGACACGTTGGGCCATGCCGCCAGATAGTTCGTGGGGAAACGCCTTTATGCGCGACTCCGGCTCAGGAATGCCCACCATTGTCAGCAGTTCGATAGCCCGCTTTTCGCCCGCTTCCTTGCCCAGATCCTGGTGGATAAAAAGCACTTCGGATAGCTGTTCACCCACGCGAAACACCGGGTTAAGGCAGCTTGTAGGCTGCTGAAAAATCATAGAAATGCGATTGCCGCGAATCTTCATCATTTTGGATTCGGACAACCCTACCAGATCATCATTATCAAAGATGATACTGCCATCTACGATTTTTCCAGGCTGGCCGATCAGGCGCATAATGGAGAGAGAGGTGACGCTTTTACCACAGCCCGATTCCCCCACCAGTCCCAACACCTCACCTCGCTTAACCGTGAAGTCAACGCCATCAACTGCGCGGATCACGCCGCCTTCGGTGAAGAATTGGGTTTTCAGTCCCTTTACTTCCAGGATGTTTTCCTTTTCCACTTACCTACCCCTTTCTTTGAAAATCAGACACAATGGGGATTTGTGGGGTTCGCGCTGCCGGGGAAAGCATACAACCATCCGTCCCACCAGAATCAGCGCTTACTCGAAACCCCCGAAGAACCAACGTTATTGGAGGATTGCTCCATCGCTACAACTTGAGACGCGGGTCGAGGGCGTCGCGCAAGCCGTCGCCGAAGTAGTTGAATGCCAGC
>JAGVTM010000183.1 GCA_019136785.1 Chloroflexota bacterium
CGATGCGGTGGTGCGGGTGGCCATGAAAAGCGGCAAGAGGGTTATCGCTGCCGGCCCTGGAAATCCCCCTGTCATCGTGGATGAAACCGCGGATATCCCTGCCGCTGCCCGGGATATTGTGGATGGCGCCAGTTTTGATAACAATATTATGTGCATCTGCGAAAAAGAAGTATTCGTGGTTGAGCAGGTAGCCCAGCAGTTGATGACAGAGATGGTGCGAAATGGCGCCTGGCAGATTCGGGGCAGAGAGATTGACCAGGTACTGGCGGTAACCCTGGTACAAAAGGATGGCCGCTATGTCATAAACCGTAAATATGTAGGGCGAAACGCCAGCCAGATTCTACGGGACGCAGGAGTAAGTTTCCAGGGAGAACCCCGCCTGATCATCGCCCAGGTAGAGGAAAGCCATCCCTTTGTTCAGGTGGAAATGCTGATGCCCGTGCTGCCTGTTGTTCTTTCACCCAATGTGGATGCCGCTATTGACGCTGCAGTTCGTGCAGAGCAGGGCTGTCACCACTCGGCGATGATTCATTCCACCAATGTGCACAACATGTCCAAAGCGGCCAAGCGACTGGATACCACCCTTTTTGTCAAAAACGCTCCCTGCTACGCAGGGCTTGGATTTGGCGGCGAAGGTTTTACCACCATGACTATTGCTACGCCTACCGGCGAGGGCGTTACCAGCGCCCGTTCCTTTACCCGGTCCAGGCGGTGCGTGCTGTACGGGGATTTCCGTATATGCTGACAACTCCGCACCTCACAAAAGATGAGTTGATAAAACGGGTGCGTCTTGCCGGCGTGGTGGGCGCGGGTGGCGCGGGGTTTCCAACCCACGTGAAGCTGAATGCCCGCGCGGAGGTAGTCATTGCCAATGGCGCTGAGTGTGAGCCGCTTTTGCGGGTGGATCAGTCGCTGATGGAGAACGCTGCGGATAGGCTTGTGCTGGGCATGGGCTATGCTATGCTTTCGGTTGGCGCGACGCAGGGCGTTATCGCGACAAAAAAGCACTACCATGGGGCAGTGGAGGCGATTAGCAAGGCCATCCAGGGGTTAGAGGGGTTGTCCCTGCATCTAATGGAAAGCTATTATCCTGCCGGTGACGAGAAGTCTCTCATTCATGAAGTAACAGGCAAGGTGGTGCCAAGCGCCAAGCTGCCCGCGGATTATGGTTGCGTGGTGCTGAACATCGGCACACTTCTTGGCATAGCGGATGCAGTAGAAAGCAAACCTGTTACCGATAAGATGGTAACTGTCTGCGGGGATGTGCGGCAGCCTCTTACCCGTTTGGTGCCTGTGGGTACCAGCATCCGTGCTTTGGTGAAGTCCACGGGTTCTTCTGTTGATGAGGAAACTCATTGCGTGATTGAGGGTGGTCCTTTGATGGGAAAGCTACGGGAAAACTGGGATTTACCCATCACGAAAACCACCGGCGGCCTGGTGGTGCTTCCCCGAAACCATCCGTTGATACTCAAGACGGGCATGGCTGTGGAGCGGCAGGTAAAATTGGCCATGGCGGTATGCTGCCAATGCAACATGTGCACCATCATGTGCCCCCGACATGCCTTGGGGCTTGGAGTGGAGCCTCACAAGGCCATGCGTGCTATTGCCAATGGAAACAGCGCCTTGCTGGGGGATGTAAACGGAGTTTTGGCATGCTGCAGCTGTAACCTGTGTACACATTACGCCTGCAACTTCGGCTTAACTCCCGGTACTGTGATGACCAACCTGAAAAACGCTTTGCAAAAAGCAGGCGTTCGTCCGGTAAAAGAAGAGAATGTTTGCCCGGATCCGTCTTTGGAAACCAAGCGAATACCCCTTTCTCGTTTGCTGGCGCGCATGGGTCTTTCAAAGTACAATACACCCGCTTTGTTTGTAGAAGAACCCCTGACAGTGAAGGAAGTGGAGTTGCCCTTTTCTCAGCATATCGGGCAACCGGCAAAGCCTGTAGTCAAGACAGGGGAACGTGTGCGTAAAGGGCAACTGGTGGCTGATGTGGAAGAAAACAAGCTTGGTTCCCCAATTCATGCCAGCATAGACGGCGTTGTAAACCAAGTGACACAGAACGCGCTGACAATCCGTGGGCAGGAGGAATGAACTGATGTACGCGATAGGCGTTGTGGAAACTTTAAGCATCCCCTTGGGGGTTCTGGCAGGAGACCAGATGATGAAAACCGCTGATGTGCAGTTGGTTTCAGCCCAAACGGTGTGCGCCGGCAAGTATATCGTTGTGATTTCCGGAGAAGTGGCCGCCGTTCGTTCAGCTACTGCCGCGGGGGTAGAGCATGCCGCTCACGCCCTGGTGGATAGCTTGGTCATTCCAAATGTAGATAAGCGAGTCATCTTAGCTATGAGCGGGGCAAGCGATATCCAACAGGTAGAGGCGATAGGCGTGGTGGAAACCTTCTCCCTGGCATGCGCCATTCAGGTGGCGGATGCCGCGGTCAAGGCGGCGAATGTGGAACTTATTGAAGTACGTTTAGGGCGTGGTCTTGGCGGCAAATCCTTTGTTATTGTCACGGGGGAAGTAGCAGCGGTAAAGGCAGCTGTAGCAGCCGGAGAGCACGCGGAGAATACGGAGGGGCTGGTGGTATCCAGTGTGGTCATTCCCTCCCCCAACCAAGACATGGTGCGGGCGCTATTGTAAGCGCATGCGCTGATGATAAACAAACAGAAAAGGAGAAAAGAAATGTTAGAGGCACTTGGTATGGTTGAAACCAGGGGACTGGTAGGCTCCATCGAGGCGGCTGACGCCATGGTGAAAGCAGCCAATGTGCGCCTGATCGGAAAGGTACATGTAGGCGGCGGCTTGGTTACCGTGATGGTTCGCGGTGATGTAGGCGCGGTAAAGGCAGCTGTTGAAGCAGGCGGCTCCGCGGCCAAGCGTGTAGGCGAGCTGCTTAGCGTGCACGTTATTCCCAGGCCCCATGGCGATGTGGAAGGCATTCTGCCAAATATGAAAACACCGACGGCCAAAAAGTAGTAAAATAACACATAAAAGGAGATTTTTAAAATGGAAAAACAAGCATTAGGTATGGTTGAAACCAGAGGACTGGTAGGCTCTATCGAGGCGGCTGACGCCATGGTGAAGGCGGCCAATGTGCGCCTGATTGGCAAGGAACATGTAGGCGGCGGCCTGGTCACCGTGATGGTTCGCGGCGACGTAGGCGCAGTCAAGGCAGCTGTTGAAGCGGGCGGTTCCGCGGCCAAGCGTGTTGGCGAACTGCTTAGCGTGCATGTCATTCCCAGGCCCCATGATGATGTGGAGGGGATTTTGCCTACCATGGGTTAAGTAGGCGCTCTGCCTCAAAACCATCGGGGACAACAAGGTCCCGTGCTTTGCTGAGTCTTGCACGATATGAACAAGGAGTAACCATGAAAAAAATTATCAACACCCCAAAGGGTTTTATTCCTGAGATGCTGGAGGGTATTTATGCTGCCCATCCCAAGGAACTTAGACCGGCGGGGAATGACCTCCATTGCCTTGTGTCTGCTCGGTCTCATCCGGGGAAAGTGGGCATTGCCACCGGCGGCGGATCCGGACATTTGCCCCTGTTTCTGGGGTATGTTGGCGAGGGGATGCTGGATGGTTGCGCCATCGGGGATGTATTTCAGTCCCCTAGCGCGGAACAGATGCTGGCAGTTACCCAAACTATCCACCAGGGGGCAGGCGTACTGTATATTTATGGCAACTACAACGGCGACATTTTCAACTTTGACATGGCTGCGGAGATGGCGGATTTCGAGCATGATATCCGGGTAGAAACCGTGGTAGTAGGGGAAGACGTAGCATCTCCGGCTCCCTTGGAAGGGGAGGACAATAAACGCCGTGGTGTGGCGGGAATTTTCTTCGTGTACAAGTGTGCCGGCGCGGCAGCCCGGCAGGGAAAAAGCTTGGACGAGGTCAAGCGGATCGCCTTAAAAGCCTGCGATAACGTTCGCTCCTTGGGCGTTGCTTTATCATCCTGCACAGTACCCAAGGTAGGGCGCCCCAGCTTTGAAATTGCTGAGGATGAAATGGAGATTGGCATGGGCATTCATGGTGAACCGGGCATCCGCCGGGGAAAACTAAAGAACGCTGACGCCATAGTTGATGAGATGATGGCATCTATCCTTAAAGATCTTCCCTACCAAAAAGGAGACGAGGTTGCGGTGTTGGTAAACGGGC
>JAGVTM010000379.1 GCA_019136785.1 Chloroflexota bacterium
ATTTATGGCATGTTGGGGCTGGCTATTTTTGTGCGCGCGCTAGAGCCAATTAGCAGCGGCGCTGCTTTTGGCCTGGTCGGAGACAGCGCCACCGCCAATGGACGCACGATTTTTTCCGCCGGCTTGACCCTGGGCTTGCTCATCCTGCCCATTATCATCATCAGCGCCCAGGAAGCTATTCGCGCTGTGCCTGCTTCGCTGCGCCAGGCCAGCCTGGGACTGGGGGCCACCAGGTGGCAGACCATCTGGTACCACGTGCTGCCCAATGCCTTCTCTGGCATTCTCACAGGCACAATCCTGGCTATGTCCCGCGCCATTGGCGAAACAGCCCCGCTGGTGGTAGTGGGGGCGTCCACCTTTATCACTGTGGATCCCAACGGGCCCTTTGCCAAGTTCACCACCCTGCCCATCCAGATTTACCAATGGACGCTGCGCCCACAAGATGAATTTCGCAACATTGCCGCCGCAGCCATTATCGTGCTGCTGGTGCTGCTCATTGCCCTCAATGCCACCGCCATCATCTTGCGCAACCGGTATGCGCGGAGGACGTCATGACCCCCAGAGATTACGGGATCAGAAATGGCAAATACGCCATTGAAACCCACCACATGCACATTTATTACGGCGCTTTTCTAGCCGTCAAAGAGATCAATCTCAAATTCCACAGCCGGGCGATCACCGCCTTGATTGGGCCCTCCGGCTGCGGCAAAAGCACCGTGCTGCGCGCCTTTAACCGCATGAACGACCTGGTATCCATTGCCCGCACCGAAGGGGAAGTGATATTCCAGGGGCGCAACATCTACGCCCCAGACATTGACCCGGTGGAAGTGCGGCGGCGCATTGGCATGGTGTTTCAGAAACCTAACCCGTTTCCCAAGAGCATTTACGAGAATGTGGCCTGGGGCGCGCGCATCAATGGGTATAAAGGGAATATGGATGAGCTGGTAGAGCAGTCGCTGCGCCAGGCTGCTTTGTGGGATGAGGTTAAAGACAAGCTGGGTCAAAGTGGGCTTTCTCTTTCAGGAGGGCAGCAGCAGCGGCTGTGCATTGCCCGCGCCATTGCCATCAAGCCGGAAATTATCCTGATGGACGAACCCGCTTCTGCCCTGGACCCCATTGCCACGCTGCGCATTGAGGAGTTAATCCAGGAACTAAAACAAAATTACACGATCATCATTGTCACACACAACATGCAGCAGGCGGCGCGCGCGTCAGATTTCACCGCTTTCTTCACCGTTGACCAGAACCGCGCTGGCTACCTGGTGGAGTATGGTCTCACCAACAACATCTTCACCAATCCGCAAAACGAACTAACCGAACAATATATCACCGGGCGCTTTGGCTAGAGAGGAAACAATGAAACGACGTGTCCTATTTCTGTGTACAGGCAACTCCTGCCGCAGCCAGATGGCGCAGGCAATGGTGAATGCATTTTTGGGGGAGACCTGGACGGCAGAAAGCGCGGGCACAAACCCCGCCGGCTATGTGCATCCCCTGGCGCAGCAAGCGCTGGCCGAAATTGGCGTGGATGCGGGCCCGCTCTACTCCAAATCTGTGGAGCAGTTCCGCGCCGCGCCCTTCGATCTGGTCATCACTGTGTGCGATGACGCCAGCGAAAACTGCCCGCTGTGGCTGGGCCAGGGACAGGTAGCGCACATTTCTTTCCCGGATCCGGCGGCAGTTGCCGGCAGCGATGCCGAGAAAATGGTCGTTTTTCGCCACGTACGCGACGACATCCGCGCCCAGGTGCTGGACTATCTACGCGGGCGCGCTTAATTGGACGTGTATGATAACCAGACAAGCCTTTGATCGGGATTTGCAGCGCATACAGGACAATTTGTTAAGCCTGGGCAGCATGGTCGAAGGCGCCCTCATTGACGCCGTCCAGGTGCTGCACCGCCGCGACCATTCCGGTTCACGCCGCCTGGTAGAATGGGACAGGCGGGTCAACGACAAGCGATTTGCCATTGAAAACGACGCGCTGACGGTGATCGCGCGGCAGCAGCCGGTGGCGCGCGATATGCGCGTGTTGGCGGCGGCGTTGGAAATTGCCACGGAACTGGAACGCATTGGCGATTACGCCAAAGGCATTGCCCGCATTAACCTGGCGCTGCGCGATGGCTTCCCTCACGAACCCTATATGGGAACGCTGATGGAAATGGCGCAAACAGCCAGCCGTATGGTGCATGAAGCGCTGGCGGCTTTTGCCTGGCGGGACGTGGCTCTGGCGCGGCAAGTGCCGGCACAGGACGACATCGTGGACGACGGCTACAAAGAAACGCAGCGCCAACTGATCCAGTACATCACGCAGCATCCAGAGGATATGGACTGCGCCAACAGTCTCTTGTGGGCTGCCCACAACCTGGAACGCGCCGCCGACCGCGCCGTCAACATCTGCGAGCGCGTCATCTTCACCGTCACCGGTGAAATCGTCGAATTCAGCGAAGGCTAACTTCACCTGTTCACATCCCGCGCTGCCGGCACGCCCCCCAACCCCACCGCCGCCCGCACCCCTTGCACAATCGCCTCCGCAAACAGTTCCGCCGCCACCGCCCCCACCACGTTCACGTGCGTGTCCACCTGCCCGGTCGCCAGCGTAAAAATGGTGTCGCCGTCAAACATCAAGTGCGCCGGACGAATCGCCCGCGCCAGACCATCATGAGCCATCTGCGCCACCTTGCTGGCTTCCGTTTTACTCAGGCGACCATTAGTTGCCACCACCCCAATAACCGTATTATCGGGCGGCGGCGCGGGCGGCGGCGGGTAGCCACGCTCCGCCCAATCGGTCAGTACGTCCAGTGAATCGGCGAAGTAACCGCCCGGTTCACCTGCACCCCGCCGCGCGCCCGCGATGATCTGGCCCGTGCGAGGATCTACCACATCGCCAAACGCATTGACCGCCACAATCGCCCCCACAATCAGGTCGGTGTTGCCCACGCGCCGCGCCGCCGTGCCAATCCCCCCTTTCATGGCGTGAGCCAGCCCGCGCGTTTTGCCCACCGTGGCCCCCATGCCCGCGCCAATGCAGCCGGTTGCCGGCATTTCCGCCGTCGCCGCCAGACACGCCGCATACCCCATAGCCGCATCCGGGCGCACCGCACCGTCCCCCACCATCAAGTCAAACAACGCCGCCGCCGCCACAATCGGAACCCGCGCCCGCCCCACGCCATACCCGATTCCCTTTTCCTCCAGGTAGCGGCTCACCCCGCTGCCGGCATCCAACCCAAACGCCGACCCGCCCGTCAGCAGCACCGCATGGACGCCCCCCACCACGTGCCACGCCTCCAGTCCATCCGCCTGCCGCGTACTCGTCGCCCCCCCGCGCCGGTCAATCCCCCCCACCGCCCCCGCCTCGCACAACACCACCGTACACCCCGTCAGCGCCCCCTCATCCTGCGCATGCCCCACCCGAATCCCCGGCACCATCGTTATCCCACTTGCCATGCCGCCTCCACTGCCAGACAATCCATTCCAACCAAATTGGGCTTAACCCATGCCGGCAAGTTTACCATGCAACACTACCAGACGAAACCCTCCTTACTTAACAGGCACAACGTGCTTTTTTGCCCATCCCCTCCGTTCTCATTATACTTACCGCCATTATCTGGCATCATTGAGTCGTTTCACCACTGCTACCATCTTACGCAAATCCCAGATAACTAACCGAACCGGCTTCGTGCAACAGGATTTCTACGACGACTTACAAGCTGGTTCTGTCAGAACCTTTTGACCGCGCCACATGAACCCTTATTCGTTCTGGAGAAATGAGAATGGAAACACAAGTATTGCTGAAACGCATTACTATTGATCCAGCAATTTGCCACGGAAAGCCGTGTATTCGCGGATTACGCTATCCAGTCGAGATGATTCTGGAACTACTGAGTGCCGGCATGAGCAGTGAGGAAATTCTGGCGGACTACGAAGATCTGGAATATGAAGATATTTTGGCCTCGCTTGCCTTTGCTACACGACTCAGTCAAGTAAAACGACTAGAGACCGTATTAGCATGAAATTTCTCGTTGATGCGCATCTACCAAAACGGTTAGCGTAACGGTTGTGCAACAAGTGGCCGAATCGTAAAAAACGACCCAAAAATTTCATTTTTCTGAACCTTACCAATTGAATCCCTTAAGGGTAAGCTTGTCGCTATTCTCAA
>JAGVTM010000241.1 GCA_019136785.1 Chloroflexota bacterium
GCCCGTTTCAGTTGGCGTGGGTGACGGTGTATCGCTGGGCGTCGGTGTGAAGGTAGGCGTGTCCGTTTCGGTCGGCGTGGGCGAAGGTGTGTCGCTGGGTGTGGGCGTACTCGTTTCCGTGGGTAGGGGAGTGTCGGTAGGGGTAGCGGTGGCCTGTTGGTAGAGTTCGGTCGTCGCGATCACTGCCAGTGGGTTCAGGGCGCGTGCGTAGTAAATGTTGCCTTGATTGCCGGCATCTGGCGGCAAAATAAACGTGGTCTGGCTGATAACGACCGGACCAATTTCCGGCTCCAGGATCGTGTTGACGCGAATGCCGGCATTCCCATACGACCGCCCATCCCCCGTGTCATCTGGCAAAAATGTACTGTCATCCAGATAAGCGTTGCGCCAGACGCCGCTGCCCGGCTCCACGTCGGACACCACCACCAACCCACCTGCGCTGCCCACCACCGAATGCCAGGGCGCTGCCGGCAGTTCAGGCACAACGTCAGGCGCGCCGTCCACAGCTACAGCCAGAGGAATAACCGTGCTTAGATAAGCCGCAGGCCCCAGACCAGATAATGCCGGGTCAAGCCAGTCCAGCGTCAACTGCACTGCCACATAATGTACAGTGGGCGTATCCACCAGATCAATCTGGAAGACGCTGTCCACTTGTGCCGGGTAAATCAGGTAGCTAAAGGGCCCGGCAGCGCCGCTGGCGCGCACGGGGCCCGTCACCGGGAACGTCGCCGCCCACGGCGGCGGGCTGAGTGGATTGTCTTCTTCAGTGTAAACCAGCGAAACAGTGTCGCTGATAGCCAGCAGCCGCAGTTTCTGCCGATCCAGCAGATCGCCAGAACCATTGAGCCGCAGGTCAGACCAGCCCATAAAGCTGTCTGGCTCAAAGGTCAGCGTATAAGAAAGCGTGGTTAATGTCTGGTCAGGTTCGTTCCAGGCCAGGTAGCTGCCGGCAGAACGCGGCAGTGTGGTGGATTGGTACAGGTAAACCCACCCTTGTTCCGCCAGATTGAGCGGATTAGTGACCGTCAGGGCATAGCGCGGATGAAGCTGCGCCTCGGCGTCTTCGGGCCACTCGCTCAGCATAGCCGTCGCCGCGGCGTCGAAAGCCATAAATACCAGTTCGTCATTCCCATCCAGCAGACCATCCTCGACCGGCACCAGCAAGCCGTTGGCGTCGCGTTCGTCTATCTGGAAGGGAATGGGCAGCCAAGCCCCCTCCCGAAAAGCATAAAGGACCAGGTCGGGCAAAGCCACGCCGCCAAAATCCGCCAGTTCTGCCCCCGGAACAATGACAGCCTCGTCGCCGCGCGTCAAATTCTGTGACCATACGGCGGCGGCGGGCGGCAGCGGCGCGCTTTTCACGCCGGTCATGCCAGCCAGCAGCAGCCAGATTGCCAGCAGCCCTGTCCCCAACGCCAGCAACACGCGCCACGCCAACTGGGCGCGCCAGAGGTTCCTGAGCATTACGTGTGCGTCTCCATACTGGGCGATTATAGTCCCTGTTGGCGAAAACGGTTAATTCTGACTTGCCAGTTACCCGTAATTTTACGATTCTTTTATGCTGCCCCTAATCTCCCCAAAATGCCGGCAAATACGTATCCCAATTGGGCGGCATCGGTGTGGCAGTGGGGGTAGCTGTCGGCGTGGCGGTGGGCAGCGGCGTCCGCGTGGGCGTGGGCGTCTGCGTGGGCGTGGGCGTCTGCGTGGGCGTGGGTGTCTGCGTGGGCGTGGCTGTGGGGGTGCTGGTTGGCGCAGGCGCGCCATAGTTTTCGGCAAAAGCTTCTGCTTGCAGCGGGTTGTGGACATAACCCATATAGGTCTGGCCCACGTTGCCCAGACCGCCAGGCAGCACGTAGCTGGTTTGCGCCGCCGTCACATAGCCGATGGATATATCAGGAGCGGGGGCGCTGATCATGATGCCGGCATCGGCATAAGATCGCTTATCCCCTGTATCCTGAGTATTCAAACTGCCATTATCCAGATAATAGTTCGTCAGCATGCCGCTGCCGGGTTCTACGTCCAACACGTGTACCAGAGTCCCCACCACCCCGCTTGTCTGGAACCAGCCAAAAGGCGGCGCAGCAGGTACGTTGTCCACCGCGCCATCAATAGGGACGCCGTCCGGCCGGTTTGGGTCGTAATAAGTGGCGGGAAACATGCCAGACGTGCCAGGATTAACCAGATCCAGAGAAGTGCGCACGCTTTCAAAGTGAAAGCCATTGGTGCCGCTAATGATGTCGTTTAAATCCACCCCCAGACGCAGTTCCATGCGCCCCCCATAAAAACCGTAGAAGACGTTCAACGTAGGCCCGCCGCCGCCGCCAATCGCCCGAACCGCGCCCACATTGGTCAAAGTCACCGAAATAGGCTCAGGGAAAAAGAGGGACAGCGATTCCTCGGTCAGTTTGATCGGAAAATTGCTGGGTTTGAGGACGAGGTTTACCCGTAGTTTCTGCCGATCCAACACATCCGCCGAGCCATTTACCGTCAAATCCGCCAGACCCAAAAACTCTTCTGGCGCAAAAGACGCCGTGTAAAAGGCGGCAGTCAGATGTTGCTGCACGTGATCCCAGGAAACATAGCTCTGGTCGGAACGCGGTAAAGTGGTCGAGCGAAACAGATAGACCCATCCCTGGTCTGCCTCATTGAGGGAATCCGTAGCCGTAATGACGTAACGAGAATACAGTTTCGATTCGGCATCGTCGGGCCAGGTCAGGTTGTTGACGCTGCTGCCGGCATCCGCCCCCATAAAAGCCAGTTCGTCATTCTCGTCTAGCAAACCATCTTCCACCGTCACATACTGGCCATTGGCGGCCACTTCGTCCACCTGGAAAGGAATGGGCAGCCAGTTTCCGTCTGCATAGGCATACAAAGCCAGTTCTTCAATAGGCGTATACCGGAAAGCCTCCATGTGCGCGCCCGTGATCACCACCGGGTCCAGCGCGCGCTGCAAGGACGACGGTTGGCCTGGAATCCTGGCTGCCTGACCAGCATCTACCTGCGCTGTATCCTCCATGCCGGCAAAAACCACCCCCAAAAACAGCGCCCCCCCAGCCAGTGAAATCAGGAGCTGCCACAACTTTTCGAGCATCATTGTATGTTCCTCTTTTGCCGGGCGACTAATCCCCCAGGATTGCGCCTGAACCTGGGCGCGCTGCCGCCTGAAGTCAACGGCTGACGCCAAACATGAAAAAGGAAAGCTTCCGGCAGATAGACACGAAGCCTACCAGATGAGACGGCTACTACATTCCCCTGGTACAAGCTCTCCTGAACAGCGTGACAGCCTCACAGATTACCAACAGCAACCGTTTATTCTATCGCATGAAGCAGATTGGCGCGAAAATCCTCCGGCTGCCTGATGTTATTATACGCTTTTCTCATTATCATTTCAGCAATGCACGATACAGCAATCGTCAACACGGCGCTACACAAAACCTGTAACCAACGAGAAAGCAAGAGTTCTGCTGCCGTCCAACAAAAGAGGGGCGCGAACGCCCCTCTAACCAGTACTAGAATCGAACGGTATGGCTGGCTCAATCAAACCGGAAGCGCCAGGCGGCAATCAGGAAAAACAAAACGGCAAACCCCAACAGCGCCCCTAACTGTGGCAGCACTGTGATCACGCCACCGTCCTCAGCCATCACCCGCATATATGCCTCCAGAGCGTGCGCCTGCGGCGTTAGCCGCGCCAGCGTGCCCAGGAAACTGGTAGAACGAAAAACAAACATTTCGGGAATACCCGCCAGACAACCGCCCAGCCCCCCCAACACCATCGTCAGGATAATGCCCAATGACTCAGCCTGCTTCTCAGTGCGGGAAACAGCCGTGAGCATCATACCCAAAGCAGTTACGACCAACGCCAGCAGCACTGTGATCAAGATCAGGGCCAGCGGCGAAGACCCTACAGGCATCTGGAAGAAAAGATTGGCAACGCCGAGCATGATCGCCAGTTGTAGAATGACAATCACCATAAAAGCCAGCATCTTACCCGCCACAATCGTCCAGCGCGGAATAGGCGCCGCCAGCAGCCGGCGAAACGAACCCTGATTCTTCTCCGTATAAAAGGAGTTGACTTCCGATGTAGTCACGAAAAATGCAAACAAGACAGCCACACCCGGAAGCATGGACACCACGACCATATCCAACAGGT
>JAGVTM010000127.1 GCA_019136785.1 Chloroflexota bacterium
CTGGCGGTGAATTCAATCGCCAGGGTGGACATGCCGGCCATAAAAACAGTCAACGAAAGGTAGCGACGGGTCATGGAAGCTCTGAGGTAGGCGGCGGGGTAAATAGCGCCTGCATGACAGCAGCCGGGAGGCGCCGCGTGTTCGCCAGAATAAAGGTCAAAGGCTGGTCGTAGACGGTAAAACTCTCGTCGGCGCGTCCCAAAGAGAGACCCGGATCTTGCTTGAGATACGCCTGTACTGCTGCTGGCGGCGTCAAGCCAGGCCAGGCAAAGGTATCGGGACGCAGGGCGATGCCTGCCAGATGAGGGACGCGGTCGCCTACGTACACGACTTCATACCCCAATGCGCCGCTAAACAACAGATCATAATACTGGCTGGCCCAGGGATACCGCTGCGGCAGACGGGGAACGACGCCGTAGACGCGGTTGGAAGCAATCACCAGGTAATCAGCCGCCGCCAACCGTTCCAGATTCGCCGCCAGTTTGGCTTCGGTGTCAAATGTATCCGCGCCGGTGAGCCAGGTCAGTTCTTCTACCTGGTACAGGTCAGCCGCGTAATTAGCGCCGCCAATGGTCAGCGCTGTGGGCAGGGGTTCGTCCCATTGCTCTACCAGCACAGTCGCCCCAGGCGACACATGCGCATATATCCAGGCAGACGCCGCCGTCCAGGGATGGGGCTGGGCATACAGGTTGATAAACGCCAGGGCATAACCAGCGGTGACGACCAGAATCAAAGCCACCGCCGCGCGCCGCGTCCAGGGACGAGCCCAATGCAGCAGCGCCGCCGCCGCCAGCATGAAAAAGGGAACCACCGGCTGCATATAGCGCATGAATTTGACGTATAGACCGCCTGTGGACAGGAAAAAGGGCACGACCCAGGCCAGCACCAACCACAGACCAGGCTGCGCCTGCCACCCGGCGCGGCTGCGCCAGAGCAACCAGAAAAAGCCGGCCAGCGCCGCCAGAGCTAACAGGGGGCCCATGCCCCACTTAAATTGCATTTCCAGGTAGTAGAGGAAGGGGGTTGTGCCGGCATATTGCCGCACAAAACCGACGTCCCACTGCCCGCTGACCATGCGACTCTGGCGCGACAGGTTTTCCACAAAGCAGTTGCCCCAATTGATAGCCGGCAGCCGCAGCGTCCCCCAGCGCAGTTCGGGCGAGATGACCTGGCAGGTAAAATCCAGCACGGCAAATGGGTTAGTAATGGCGAAAGCGGCCGCCGCCGCCAGCGTTGCCAGCAAAAAGCGTCCGATCCGTTGACTACGCGAATGGTCTCGATCCAGCCAACAGAACAGCGCCAGGGGGAACAGAAGGAAAATGCCGGCAAACTTAGACCCCACCGCCAGGCCGATAAAGATTGCCGCCAGCCACAGAAAACGCGGGCGCTCTAACGCTGCCGCCATACTGTATAAAGCGGCAACGGCGAAGAACGTGACGTAAGGGTCTACCGTCCAGAAGTGGGCCAGTTGAATGTGCATCACGTTCACTGCCAGAAAAGCGGCTGCCAACAGCCCCACCGCCGGGGAGAACAAACGCTGCCCCAGTAGAAACACCAAAGCGACTGTGCCCACATCCAGCAGCGCCGTCAGCAGCCGCCCGACAAGGGTCAGGTGGTCAAATTCGATGCGCCCGGCGCCGTTGAGAATGTCACGGGTCAGGGGCCAATCTGCCGGCAGCCAGGGGCGCAGCCGCGGCCCAACCCACTCCACCAGGCGCGTCGCAGCCACGCCCAGGTAGAGGGGCACGTGACCATAAGCAAATCGTCGCGCCTCGTCTTGAGGCGCGACGACACCGTTGCTGCTATCTTGGGCGGGCCAATAAAAAGGGTTGAACGTCGAACGCTGTGGCTGCAGGGCGTCCGCCCAGGAGGAGGGCCACTCAATGCTGGTGGCTACCCAGGCAATGTAACGCTCATCAGGATGGTAATGGTGAAAATCGTCCCAATCCAGGCCTGTCAGACGAAAAGCGGCAGCAGCCAGTAGGATTAGAGCCAGCCACCACCCGCGGCGGCAGCCTGCCAGCCAACCGTGCTTTTCAGTTGGAGCAGCCGCCGCTGGTTCTGACATGGCACTGGAGGAAAATTGACCTTAAAACTCTTCCTCAATCTTGCCTTTCTTGATCACTTCGACCATGTCGGCAGCGGGGGCAAAGGCGGCTTCTTCTTCCTCTTCAGCGCCGGCAGCCTGGAGGTATTCAAAGGTAGCCACCAGGAGATCCGGGTCAGCCAGGAACGTGACGCCGGCGGGCACGGGCAAGTCTTTGACGTAGATGTTGTCGTCAGGAGTCTGGATGATGCCGGCATCAAACTCAATTTCAGACACCAGGGCATCGGGCAGGCATTCGATTTCCAGCGTGTGCAGCATCTGCGTCACCAGCCCTAAGCCGTCTTTCACGGGCTGCGCCATGCCCGTCATAACCAGGTCTACTTCGGTGGTCACCGTTTCGCGCATGTTGACTTCGTAAAAATCAATATGCAACAAGTCGCCGCGCACGGGATGTTTCTGCACGTCGCGCACCAACGCCGTGCGCAGGCTGCCCTCTACGTTCAGGTTAATCAGGTCGTTAGCGCCAGCCTTGCGCAGGACGCGCCGAATTTCAAAATTGTCCAGTTGAATGTTGGTCACCACGTCTTGACCATAAATCACAGCCGGAATCAGGCCACTGCGGCGAAGTTGCTTGACTTGTTTGCCGACAACCGTGCGCGGTTGGGCATCAATAGAAAATTGCTCAGACATAACGTTCCTCTGTTGTCAACCCTTTTGGGGAAAGTAAGACCCTGCGGCGGTCAGGGGAATTGCATTTTAATCTGATGGGCCTGCGGCAAAGCGCAAATCCAACCGAAAAAGTATACTGATTTATGCCGATTCGTCAAACTTTTGCACTCTCGCTGAAGCACCAACGGGCTACTTGACTTAGGGTCTGATGCGGGGTAAAAATTCATTATCCTTTGGAGGCAATATGGCAACAGTAAGGCAAATCAGCAACCTGGAACAATTCTACCAATACGTACAAAATGCCGGCAGCCTGCGCTCGCCGCAGCACGCGCGTCGCTGGAGCGATGGCGTCTTGAAAACGTTGGGGCTGCACCTGGATCGCGGCACCAAACGCGCATTGGCGGGGGCCCTGCCGCCGGAGTTAGCAGCTTCGCTCACCCGCGTTTTCTGGCTGGCCCACTTTCGGGATCGCCGCCTGCCGGCGCAGCGGTTTCAAAAGCAGGCTGCCAACCGCAGCGGCGTGACGGATGCGCAGTTTGCCCGCGCACCCATCCTGGCTATTTTTCGCGGGGTCAAAGAACTGATCAATGACGACGAGTTGAGCCGCCGCGTGTCGGCTACCCTGTCGCCGGAAGTGAGAGGTTTGTGGGAAGAAGCGTAAGGGGACGGGCCAGCGGCGCGCGCCAAAAAAATGGGAAGCAAATGGTTGGTTTGTGGCTGTTGGCGCAGCGCGGCGCAGGCTATCTCCTGTGGCTGCTGGCTGCCGGGGCGATCATACCGTTTCTAATGGGCTGCGCCGGACAAACCCCGCCTTTTGCCGGCACAACGCCCACCCAGGTAACGCTTACCGCCGATGGCGACACCCGCACCCTGACCACCAGCGCCACCACCGTGCGCGAACTACTGACGGAAGCAGGCGTTACGCTGGGGGAAACGGACGAAATCACGCCTCCCCTATTTACCCCCCTCAGCGAGGGTCTGAATATTGTGGTGGTGCGCGTGCGCGAAAGCGTGGTCATTATTGAGCGCAGCGTGCCGTTCAGCCGCCAGATTGTGCGCAATGAGAGCATGAGCGCCACGGACGCGCCCCTGATTATCCAGGGGGGCAAAGCCGGGCTGGAAGAACTGACGGTGCGCATTGTGTATCGGGATGGGCTGGAGGCGGAACGACGCACGACGCAGGTCACCACCCTGGAACAGGCGCAAGATGAGATTGTGATGGTGGGCATTGGGGCGGCGGCAGGGAACGTGAGTTTTGCCGGCACGCTGGCCTTCATCAGCAGCGGCAGCGGTCTAATTCTGCGGGGCAGCAGCGCCTTCCCCGAACAACTGGATATTGGCAGCAGCCTGGATGGGCGCGTCTTTGCCCTCTCCCCTGCGGGCGACTATCTGCTGTACACACAAACCACCACGGAAACCACCATCTTTAACAGCCTCTGGCTGGTCGGCACAGAGCGCAGCGCCACGCCGCGCCCCCTCAACGTGGATAACGTGCTGTGGGCTGCCTGGAACCCGGCCCGCCTGGAACTGCCGCAAATAGCCTTCACCACGGCTGCCGCCACGGAGCTGCCGCCTGGTTGGGAAGCCAACAACGACCTGTGGCTGGGCGAAATACGCCAGAATGAGCGGCAGCCATTCGATCCGGAACAGGTTATCGAAGCCTATCCTGCCACGTATGGCTGGTGGGGCGGCAACTATGCCTGGTCGCCCACGGGCGAGGCTATTGCTTACAGCTACGCCGACGAAGTGGGCTTTCTCGACCTGGATGAAACCAACCTGGAACGGGGGCGCATACGGCTGCAGAGATTCACAGAATACAACACACGCGGCGATTGGGCCTGGGTACCCAGCCTGACCTGGTCGCCCGATGGACAATATCTCGTCTTTACGCGGCACAGCGGCGGCGATGCCAGCGCCCCCGTTTTTGACATCTGGGCGGCGGCGGCAGAGGCCCGTTTCACCGTCCCTTTCGTGACGCAGGCGGGCATGTGGGCGCATCCCCAATGGGCATCCGGCAGCAGCGACCTGATCGCCTATTTGCAGGCAGTGACGCCTCAAGACAGCGAACGCAGCAACTACACCCTGTGGCTGATGGATCAGGACGGCAGCAACAGCCGCCAGATTTACCCCCTGCCGGGCGAAAACAGCCGCTTTCCCCGTGAGGAGCAGTTCATGGCCTGGGGGCCCACCGGGCGCGATTTGGTCTTTACCTTTGACAACGCCCTCTACCTCTACAACCTGGACAGCGGCGAGGCATATCCGTTGACCCAGGATGACAGTCTGAACAGCCATCCCACCTGGGCGCCTTATGGCGCTGCCCTGGTCGCCGCCGATTTGCGTCCAACTGAACTGCTGCCGCTGCCCACCCCCGCTGCCAGCCGGCAGGAGGTTCTCCCCCTCGAAGAACAAGAGTTGCCGTAGGCAGGTCAAACCCCTGACGACTGGGCTACGACTGCCAATCGTTATTCCGCAAAGCCCCCGTCATGGGGTATCATAACCGCATGAAGAAAATGAACGCACGCTGGTATGCCTGGCTACTGTTGTGCCTGGCTGTAGGCGCTTTGTTGGGCATGGGCGCGCAGCGGCAGCAGCGCGCTTTTCTGACGCGCGGCATTCCCGCCGCCATGCCCGCACCAGCCATTGGCGCCGGCGTCAGGCTGGGGCTAAACGTGGATCTGACGCCGCATGACGCTGCCGCGCTGACAGCGCAGCTTAGCGAGATCAAAGGATTGGGCGTCAGCCACGTCAAGCAATCGTTTTATTTCACCTCCCCTTTCGATTGGGCAGCCAGCGACCGGCTGCTGCAAGCAGTGCAGGATGCGGGACTGATCCTTGTGCCTCTGCTGGACGGCGATCCAGCCGCCGGCTTTGCGCCGCCGGCTGACCCGGCTGACTTTGCCGCCTGGGCCAGCGCGTTTGCCGCCCGCTACGCCGCCCAGCTTGACGCCTATATCATCTGGGATGAACCCAATTTGACCAGCCATTGGGGCGGGCAGCCGGTCAATCCGGCGGCTTATGCGGCTTTGTTGGCAGCGGCGGCTGCCGGCATTCGCCAGGCCGACGGCGGCGCCCTGATCGTGGCTGCGCCGCTGGCCCCCACCATCGAAACAGGGCCTCTTAACCTGGCGGATCCGCTCTATTTGCAACTTCTCTATGAAGAAGGAGCCGCGGATGCTTTTGACGTGGTTGCCGGCAAACCCTATGGCTTCAATACTCCCTCAGACGACCGCGTGGTAGACATCAATACCACCAACTTTAGCCGCGTCATTTTGCTGCGAGAGGTCATGGAACGAAACGGCGACGGCGGCAAAGCTATCTGGGCGGGCAATTGGGGGTGGAACAGCCTGCCGCCCGATTGGAGCGGAGAGCCATCTATTTGGGGGCAGGTTACGGCTATGGAACAGGCGGATTGGACGACATCCGCCCTATTCCGCGCCCGCATGGAGTGGCCCTGGATGGGGTTGATGTTCCTGGAAAACTGGCAGCCCAACCTCCCGCCTCTGGATGCACACTGGGGATTCAGCATTGCCGGGCGACCTGTGACTGACGCGCTGCGCGCCTACCAGGAGACAGGTCTGCACGATGTAGCCTATCCAGGTTTCCATCTGGCGCAAGCCGGCAGCCCCAGCCAGCAGTATCAGGGCGATTGGCGTTTTTCGCCTGAATTTGGCGCAGACGCGCCCAACACAGGCGAAACGGGCAACCCGGCAGACAACGCCGCCACTTTTTATTTCTGGGGCAGCGATGTGGCCCTGCGCGTGCGCCGCGCCGATTACCGCGCGCGCTTCTTTGTGACAATAGACGGCGCGCCAGCCAACGCACTGCCGCGCGACGAAAACGGGCAGGCAATGTTGGTGCTGACCGCCGCTGACCCCGCCGCCGATTATGTTGCCAATGAAGTGGTGGCCCGCAATCTGCCGGCAGGGCCGCATACGCTGCGGCTGGAGCCTTATCGCGGCTGGGATCAATGGGCGCTGCAAGGTTATAGCGTATTGTATCGCCCAGCGGATAGCTTTTATCAATTGGGGCAGTGGGGGTTGGCGGCGCTGGCAGCGTTGGCGCTGGTGGGCGCGGCGCATTTTGGCCGCCGCGCCGATTGGGGGGAATGGGGCCGCCGGCTGTCTCAGCGCTGGCAGCAGTGGGGTCAGCGGGGACAGCTTTTGTTGACCGGGCTGGCGGCGGCGCTGGTCGGGCTGTCGGGCTGGTTAACGTGGGGGGAGCAGGGCGCGGGCATTTATCGTCGTCTGGGGGATTTGCCTCAACTGGCTCTGACCGCCGCCGCCGCTTCCACTTTTTACATTGCGCCCTCTTTCCTGGTCTACCTGGCTGCTCTGGCTCTGCTTTTCCTGCTGATCACGCTGCGCCCCGCCTGGGGGCTGGCTCTGGTCGCCTTTACGCTGCCCTGGGCAGTGCAGCCCAAAGCCCTGCTGGGGTATCGCTTCTCACCCGTGGAAATTTTCATCCTGGTCACCCTGGCGGCCCACCTGACGGCGCGCGCCATGCGCTTTGTAGCCGACTACAAAAAGAACCCACAACTGCCGCGACTGCCCCGCCTTGCTTCTCTCACCCTGCCCGACGCCGCCGCGCTGGCGCTGACGCTGGCAGCAACCGGCTCGCTCTACTTTACAGAACGGCTGGATGTGGCCTGGAATGAGTGGCGGCTGGTGATTGTGGAGCCGGCTTTGTTTTACCTGATGCTGCGCCGCTGCGGCGAGCGTGGGACGCGGTTGGAACGGCGGGAATTGTGGGCTTTGGTGGACGCCTTTGTGCTGGGCGGGGTGGTGGTGGCTTTGATCGGACTGGGACAGTATGTGGCGGGCGCCAACCTGATTACGGCTGAAGGGGGCGTGCTGCGGCTGCGAGCCACCTATGGCTCGCCCAACAATGTGGCCCTGTATCTGGGGCGCATCTGGCCCGTGCTGCTGGCTATGGTTTTGTGGGGGACGCGCGCCTGGCAGCGACAAGGAAGCTGGCGGCAGCGGCTGATGGCCGATCCGCGCCGTTGGGCGTATGGGCTGGGGCTGCTGCCGGCATTTCTGGCCTGGTTGTTGACGTTTAGCAAGGGGGGATTGTTCTTGGGAATGCCGGCAGCCCTGCTGGTTATCTTCATCCTGTGGCAGCGCCACCGCCATCGTCGCGCCTGGCCCTGGGCGCTGGCTGCCGGGTTCATCGCCGTGGCTGCCCTGTTGATCGCCTTCCAGATTCCCCCTCTGGCTGCGCGCCTTAACCCCCAAGGCGAAACAGGCTTCCTGCGGCTGAACCTTTGGCGCGCCAGCCTGAATATGGCCCTGGACCATCTGTGGACCGGCGTGGGCCTGGACAACTTCCTATACCAGTATCGCGGCGGCTACATTTTCGACGCCGCCTGGCGCGAACCCAACCTCAACCACCCGCACAATATCCTGCTGGACTTTGCCACCCGCCTGGGGCTGCCGGGGATTTGGGCCGGGGCAGCCCTGTTCTACGCCTGCTGGCGCGTCCTGCGGCGCAAACTGCGCAGCGCCCGCGCCGCGCGGCTCGCGCGCGCCTGGCAGCCTATTCTGGTGGGTTTCTGCGGAGCGTTCGCTTACAGCCTGGCTCATGGACTGGTAGACCACAGTTTTTTTCTGGTAGACCTGGCCTGCGCCTTCTATTTCATGTTAGCCATCGCCAGCCAGTTGCCGGCGGTGACGCCAGAGGAGTTGGCAGCCGGCTAAAACGTAACTATCGTTGTCAGGTCGTGTTATGTTTTAGTGATAGCCGCGCCCGAAGAAAACTTGACAATCTGGCTATCGCTCTTAAAATTGCTTGAACTTTCCGGGCATTCAAAATTCAAGCGTACGGCATCTGGATATTGCTGCGCCAATTGGACGCCGGTGGTATTTTTTATTGTTTGAAGGAGACTATTGCATGAGCGACGTTGAAAACCGTATTCGCGGCATCATTGTGGAGCTATTGGGCGTGAGTGAAGACGAAGTAGTGGGGCCTGCACGCTTCCGCGAGGACTTAGAAGCGGACTCCCTGGATCTGGTAGAGCTGATTATGGCTTTTGAAGAAGAATTTGAGGGCGAAATCTCCGATGAGGAAGCCCAGAAGATCACGACTGTTGGGGAAGCCGTCACCTACATTGAAGAGAATCTCATCAAGAAATAGGCGCTGCCTCCCTTCAGCCGACCCAAAGACACGAAAGACGATGCCCACATCGTCTTTTTGTGTTTTTAGGGGTGCAGCCTGCCCCATGCCCCCCCTGCCGCCAGCAAATGACCCAAAACGTGAAACCAGACGCCTGGGCCCACACCCAGCGGCGCGCCCAAGATGTTGCTAACCAGGTCGCGGATGGGGAAAA
Organism: Chloroflexota bacterium; assembly: GCA_019136785.1. Taxonomy (GTDB): domain Bacteria; phylum Chloroflexota; class Anaerolineae; order Promineifilales; family Promineifilaceae; genus JAGVTM01. The sequence continues at coordinate 9,042 of JAGVTM010000127.1, forward strand.
ACAACCACAGCGGCAGCAGCGCCCCCAACAGCGCCAGGGCGATGACCAGCCAGCGAGGCAGCCTGGCGGCAGGATGCCAGCGACTCATCGCGGCTGCGCCGGCGACGGCCGCCGCTACTAATGCAATCGCCGCCACACGCAGCCCCCACTGCGATAGACCCTCAAAGCGAATGGCTTCAATAGACGGGAGTGCCAGGAAACTGACAGCCAACGCCAACCCTCTCATGACCCAGGTTTGCCAGCGCCGATTGGGCCAGGAACAGGTTACCAGGGTCATCATCAGCGCCAGGGTGATGGGCGGCAAATAGAAAAGCTCCCGCGGTCCTATCGCGCCGCTTTGTACCTCCGGCAGGAACTTAATCCACTCGCCTATCTCCAGACCGGTCAAAGCCAGCCCGGCCGCCGGGTTGGGCAGCCATACCATCAAATAACCCAGCAAAATGAGGGTAAAACCAGCCCAGGTAAGTGACGCGGTATGTTTCATCGTGCAAAGTCTGATATGAGTTCAGCAAGCCCGCCGGTAGCATTGCATTTAATCGTCGTGGGCAATTTTGGGCGCGTCTGCGCCTAAAATTGCCTGTCGCCGATGCCGCCGGACGATGCGGGGCTGCTCGCCGAAGCGCTCGCTTTGCGGGATCGGTAGGCGGTTAAAGAGATCACCACGATGTACTGGGGTGTTACCCCCAGCCGCCTTCCCCCTGAAGGGGGCTTTTCGCAGAGGGCGAGAAGTGCCCCTCGCCCTACATTCCCCCTTCCCTGGCAGATGCCATTCCGGCTAACTCTGCCTGTAGGTGCGCGTCTTCCGCTGCCTGGGCGCGGAAGAACTCGCTCAGCCGCGGGCTCTGGCGCAGGCGCAGGGCCAGCAAAGCCACCGCCCGCACGTCGGGGGGCTGCACCATTTCTTGCTGCGCCGCGGCGGCATAGGCGCGCGCGGCTTCAAACAGAGTAATCTCTGCGCGGTTGGAGTCAATCTGCAGCGACTCGATCAGGCGCAAGCCAACCTCTCTGGCTGCCGGGTTAACCTGCACCTGCGGCAGCAGCGCCCGCGCCTGGTCAATCTCTGCCGCCAGCGCCAGCGTTTGCTCGGCATAGGCAGCCGCCAGGCCCTGCGGGTCTTGCCGGTACCACAGCGCCCGTTCATACGCCTCATAACGATCACTGCTGTGCGGCAAGCCGCGAGCCACTGCCCGCAGTCCAAAGCGATCCATCAACTGCGGTCGCAGTTCGCCTTCTTCGGGATTCATGGAACCGATCAAGACAAAACGGGCGCGGTAGGTCAGGTTCAGCGGCCCGCGGCGCACGGTATACGCACCCTGCGCCGCGGCGTCCAGGATGGCATCCATGACCGCACCCTCCAGCAGGTTGACCTCATCAATGTACAGGATGTTGGCGTCCGCCTGCGCCAGAATGCCCGGCTCCAACCGCACCCGCTGCTGTTCCAGAGCCACTCGTTCATTCAAGCTGCCTACTACATCTGGCAGCCGTGCGTTGAGGGGCAGCTCCACCAGACGCACCCGCTCGACCGCTGTCAGCGGTTGGCCATAGCCAAAGCGGGTGGCGCAGGCGTGGCAAACGGCGTCCATGCCCGCGGCGGTCACCATTTCTTCGGTGCAACTGCGCCCCTCCGGGCACAGGCTACGCCTGACGGTTGGCAGCAGATCGGGCAGCGCGCGCACGGCGGTCGTCTTGGCAGTGCCGCGCGAACCAATCAGCAGCACGCCGCCGATATGCGGGTTGATGACGGCCAACACCAGCGCCAGCTTCATCTCTTCCTGCCCCACAATCGCCAGGAAAGGAAACGGTTCGCGGTCATCAGCCAGCCCCATATCGGCAGCCGGCAGGCGCAATATTTTGTGCGCAGGCGAAGCGCCGCGCAGAATGTCTAGCAAGTGGGAGTGACTCATAGCGTATGGCGCTGCCGCAGACGATGCGCCTGGCGCGCCGCACCGCGTTCAAAACTGGCTTGTTCTTCAGCGGTTTCCAACACCAACGGCGGCACGGGGGTGGGGCGTCCTTCTTCATCCAGAGCCACGTAGACAAAAAAAGCCGTGTTTGTGTGGGTGACAGTGCCTGTCAACACCTGTTCTGCCGTGACGACGACGCGCACTTCCATGGATGTGCGCCCCACCCAACTGACTTCAGCCGTCACAGTCAGCAGGTTGCCAATCTGTACGGGGGACAGAAATGTCATGGAATCAACGGCAACGGTCACGGCGGGGCGCTGGGCGTGTTTGGTGGCAGCCATGCCGCCGGCTTCATCGCACAGTTTCATGATCAAGCCGCCGTGTACATTTCCCAGGGTGTTGGCGCTGCCGGGCCCCATCAGTTGGGTCATGGTAACGCGGGATTGGGCGATTCGTTTTCCTTGCATAAGGTTCAGTAACGGTAGAGAGTAAAAAAGTCTTTGAGACTTTTGTATTCTGATCAGTCCATGTCCGGTCGGGTTTCGGAGATAAAGAGAAATCGTTCCGGGTACTCTTCAAACATGTCAATGATCTGGTAGGGCAGGGCGCGCAGCAGGGGAGCCAGGGGGACGTTGGATGGCAGGATGGGGCGCGGCGGGCGCGGCGGCGGGGCGTAGTAGGAAAGCTCGCGCATGGTGCGTTTGCGCAGCAGGCGGTGATCATCGCTCAGGAAGCCCAAATATTCGCCGGAGGGGTCAAATACTTCGCGGCCAATGACGAAACCCAGCCATTCCCGTTCCACGCTAAACAGGTGGCCTTTGTCATAAACGGCTACCCATTCACCGTCGCTTCTGTAAATCGGTATCATTCAGGTTTGCCTCAACACTACTCCATGCTGTGGTTGGCGGCAGCCCTGGCCAGGCGCGCCAGCCGAAAGAATCTCAACATTATAGTGAGGGGATTGGGGATGGGCAACTTTGGATGTAAAGAAGAAGAACCTGGCGTGGACGCTTTAGCGGGTTACGCGGATCGGTTAAAGGTTCGATACCGGGCGCAATAGCATTGTCTTTCGGGCAGGCGTCAGTGGAGGGGTAGCAAAATATGGTCGTCTGGGGGGGCGCCGGCTGCCGGCATCAACGGCAGCCGCGCGCCATTCGCAGGGTCGTACAAACCAACGGACAGTTGGTAATCGCTGAGGCTGGCAGTTGGGGGCAGGGGCAGCAGATACGGGTCAACCAAAAACTCGTCCGGCAGCCAGCCGGTGGTGGGGCGCGTCCAGTTGACGGGTTCGCCGTCTGCCTGGGCCACAAGCTGCCCGGCCGGGTCTAGAAGATGCACAAAAACGCGGTAGCTGGTATCCGTTTCCGCCAGCGCCCGCCAGACCAGAGCGACGGTCAATACGCCCGCATTGGCATCTGGGTGCGCGCTGAAACCCACCAGTTCAGCCACATCACCCAGACGCAATCCAACCGGCCTCTGGAATGTGGGCGCTGTCCATTGGCGGTCAGGTAGTTCGATTTGTAGGGTTCCCAAATCAGCCGTGGGTCCGGCGCATGCGTCGGCGGATGGACAAAGCTGCAAGATCCAATGGTGTACGCCAGAGGCGAGGGATGCCGGCATGCGCCAGCCATGCTGTCCGCGCCACACATCACCTGCCTGCCACTGCATCGTGGGCCAATCAGGATGGACAGGCGGCAAATCCAACTGTATGACTGCCGCGCCACCGGGGTCCAGCAGCGTCAGCCGCGCGCGCAGGTCGGCAGCGGGCGTACCGGTGGCTTGCCAGAAAAGCGTCAACTGGAAAGGGTCGCCAGGGCGGGCTTCACGCCGATCTACGTTATAGCCCAACAGGGTGACAGCCTCCCAGGCGACATGGGTTGGCTGCGCCATGTCCAGCGCGGCTTCGTCCGGCGGGCGCAGCAGCGGCGTTACCTGCACCTGCGCCAGGGGCACGGGCGCGGCATTTTGCCCGGCCGGCGACAGCAGGGCCAGTGACTCTTTGTCAAACAGATGCAGTTCGACGCCATAGCTTCGCGGCGGTGTGCCTGGCAGCGGCGTCAGCAAATGGCTGTCTATGGCTACCTGCCCCGGCAGCCAGGCGCGCGTGTCGTAAGGCTGGCGAAAATCGCGCGGCAGTTCGCTGGCTTTGGCTGACCATAACTGCCCGGCGTCATCCACCAGGTTGAGTGTCGTCTGGTAGGGACGGCTGGGAGATTGCGTAACCGTCCAATACAGATCATACCGCCAGACGCCAGGCTGGGCCTGACGCTGCTCGTACCCTAACAGGCGCAAGCCATCGTTGAACTGGATGTTCAGGGGCGTTATATCCCGCTGGATTTCGCCATTTTGCAGCAGGGCATGGCGCAAAGGGGATGAGACGCGGGGCAGCAGCCAGATGCCGGCAGCCAACAGCAGCGCCAGCATCCAGAAGGGACGCAGCGATTCCACCGTCCCCCCCGCCGCCGCTGCTTCTGGCGGGCGCGCCCGCCGCCGCCGCGACAAAAAAGCTAACAACAGCACGCCAGACAGGCTGGCCGCCGAAACCAGGTCGGCGGCTAAGCGCAGCGGGGTCTCGCGCCATACTACGCGCAGTTCGTGGGGGCCTGCCGGCACAGGAAACGTCACCAATCCCGTCCGCGGTGCAGCCACGGCAGGCACAGGCTCGCCATCTACCACAGCCTGCCAGCCCGGATAGTAAAACAAATTAGCCGTGACCGTGACGGGGGCCGCGGCTTCAATAAGGGCAGCAGCGCCCACCGCTTGCGGGAGCACCTGCGACTGCGTGACGCCATCGGGCCAGGTGAAGGGCGCAGCGGCGGGTTGCGCCGGCATTTCCACGACCCCCCGCGGCACGTATTCCCCTTTAGCCGTCGTGCCAATCGTGCTCGTCTGCTGCTCAAATAACTGGATGTCCGCCGCGGTGGGCTGCGCCAGACCGGGACAGTAGCGCGGCGTAAACCAGAACAGACTGCCCAGCGCCAGCAGCGTTACCGCTGCCAGCGCCGCAACTAGCTGCGCCCGCCCTGGCGCCCAGGCGTCCACAGCCAGAGCCAGCAGCAGCGCCAGGCAAATGGCAGCCGGGCCCAGCAGCCGCCAGGGAAACTGCACAAACTCCAGCAGGGGCAAATTTGCCCAGACGGGTTCAGAAGCTGCCGTCATCAAGAAAATGGCGACAAGCAGGGCTGCGCCGCAAAAGACCGTCAGGGCGCGGTGGGCGTGGGCGCGGCGTAAATGCGCCAGCGCCGGCAGCAGCAGCAAAAAGGGCAACATGCCCAACGCCCGCGGCGGCGATGGGTTAATCAGGTCGGGGTGGATGGGACGGGGCCAGGCGAAAATCTCGCCCAGGGTAATAAAGTTGTTCCAGTAAACGAAGATGGGGGGAACCAGCAGGCGGTCGCTGTGGACGTAGGCGCGTTCGGCTAATGCCGGCAGCCAGAAAAAAGCCGCCAGTCCCAATCCCAACGCCAACGCCCAGCCCATCAGCCCCAGGCGGCGGCGTTCACCTCCAGACAACCACCAGAGGAGCAACCCAAAGGCAACCAGCAGCGGGGTAAAAATAAGGGCAAAAACATTATGTGTCAGCAGGACGGCGGCGTAACTGCCGGCAGCCGCCGCCAGCCAGCCCCAGCCGCCCGCGCGCGCCAGCCGCCCCAGCGTCCATAAGGACAGGGGCAGCAGCGCCCAGGCGACCGACTCCGCCAGGTTGCCGCGAAAATAGACGTCATAGCCCAGATAGGGCGCGTATAGGATGGCGGTCGCCGCCGCCAGCGCCGCCGGGCGGCTGGCGAAATCCCGCGTCAGGCGGTAAGTAGACAGCCCGGCGCCCCAGATGCTCAGGGCAAAGGTCAGGCGCAAACCGAAGTTGAGACCTGCGCCCAGGTGGGTTACCAGCGCTGCCGCATAATAGGAGAGCGGGGCGTAAAAGTTGAAGAGGGGGTAGCCGTATCCCTGGGCCATGTCCGGCGCCCAACGGCTAAACCAGACGCCCTGCCGCAGCAGCGCGTCCAGTTGGGTGAGGCGCAGCAGGTGGAAGGCGGCGTCATCGGAACAGGGCAAAGCGACCAGAATGGGGCCCCAGGCGGCGCTGCCTATGACGCCGATTAAGAGGGCGATGGAGATTGCCGGCAGCGCCCGCTGCATTAACAGCAGCGTCCGCCGCGCCAGCCACCCGCCAGTCATAGAGCGTGCATACATGGCGGGATTATACTGTGCGAGTGGCTGGCTGGACGAGAAAGAGTGGGAATTAGAATTTGACCAGGAAGGCAGTCAGGTACATGATGAGGATGCCGGCAGCCATGCCGGCAAAATTCAGCCAGGACAGCGCTGACTGGTCGGCGCGGCGGGCCTCTTTCAACAACAGTTTGCCCACTTCCCAGATCACTTGCAGGATGGCGCCGGCGCCAATGCTCAAAAACAGCACCGCCATGAATGGATCAAAGGTCAAACCGCCAATCCACGTCCCCAAAATAGCCGGGGCGCCCGCCAGCAGCGCCAACCCAAGAAAAACGGTTAAGGGAGGCTGCGTCTGCCGCGTCAGGGGGGCCGCAATCCCTACCCCTTCGGTGATATTGTGCAGCGTAAAGCCCACCACCAGGAAAGATCCCAGCGCCGCTGCGCCTGTGGCAAAAGCAGCGCCAATAGCCAGACCCTCGCCAAAATTATGCAAGCCAATTCCCAGGGCAATCAAAGTCGCCACCCGCAGCGGCGTTTGCTCCTTCTGTCGCTGCCCCACTGCCAGCAGTACGCCCAGACTCAACA
>JAGVTM010000648.1 GCA_019136785.1 Chloroflexota bacterium
GGCGATGACTTCCATGCCAAACGCCTGCGCCCGCGCGGCTACCAGGCGACCAATGTTGCCAAAGCCAATGATGCCCAACGTCTTGCCGTTGAGTTCCACGCCCGTGAATTTGGAGCGCTCCCATTCGCCAGCCAGCAGGGAGGCGTGCGCGGGAGCAATGTGACGACTGACGCCCAGCATCAGGGCCATGGCGTGTTCGGCGGTGGCCACGGCGTTGGCCCGCGGGGTGTTCATGACGACGATGCCGCGGGCGGTGGCGGCTTTGACGTCTATGTTGTCTACGCCAATGCCGGCACGCCCCACGACTTTGAGGTTTGTGCCGGCATTTAACAAATCGGCGTCAACTTTGGTGCCGCTGCGCACGATTAAGGCGTCATATGCCGGCATAATCGCCAGCAATTCTTCTTTGGCAGCGCCCATTTTCACGTCATACGTGATGTCTTCCGCCTGGGCCAGGCGATCAAGGCCAGCCTGGCCCATTTTGTCGGCTATCAAGATACGAAACATGGATGAAGTCACCTTTTTTTCTCACCGCAAAGACGCTGACGCCGCTTGGCGGCGCGGGCGCGAAGCTTTTAGCTCTGTACCTTTGCGTTCCTTCAACGATATTCAGAATGACGCCGCCGGGGGGGTTTGGGCGAGGTATTGGTTAATGCCGGCAAACAGCGCTGCTATGTCGGCCATTTGCAGATCCCCCATGTGGGCAATGCGGAACGTTTTGTTCTTCAGACGGGAACCATAGCCGTTGGAGAGAGCCATACCCTGGGAGCGCAGATAGGCATTCAGGGCGCTAACCTCCAGGCCCAGGTTGTTGTTGACGCACGTCATCGTGGGGGATTCGTAGCCAGGGGCAGGGAACAACGTAAAGCCCTGGCTCTTAGCCCAGGCGATGGTGGCGTCTCGCATAGCCAGGTGGCGGGCAAAGCGGTTTTCCATGCCTTCTGCCAGCATATCGTCTAGCTGCCGGTTAAGCGCGAACAACAGCGACACCGCTGGCGTGGCTGGCGTCTGGTTCTTAACCAGGTATTTTTCCATGGTGATAAAGTCAAAGTAGTATCCCCGGTTGGCAACCGTTCTGGCTTTGGCCATGGCTCGCGGCGAGACAGAGCAGAAAGCCAGACCCGGCGGCAGCGCAAACGCTTTCTGGCTGGCTGTCAGCACCACGTCCAGGCCCCAGGCATCGGTGCGTAGTTCCGCGCCAGACAGACCGCTAACGGAGTCTACCATGATGATGATGTCGTCGCCGTTGGGCAATTGGCGCACAGCCTGGGCAATCTCCTGAATGGGGCTGGTGACGCCCGTGCTGGTTTCGTTGTGGACGACGGTGACGGCGTCAAACTCGCCCGTTGCCAGCCGTTCGGCCACCTGCTCCGGCAAGACAGGCTGGCCCCACTCCACTTCCAGGACTTCATTGGCTTTGCCATTGGCCTCGGTGACTTCGCGCCAGCGGTCGCTGAAAGCGCCGTTGACGCAGTTGAGAACCTTGCGACTGACACAGTTGCGCACAGCCCCTTCCCAAAAACCGGTGCCAGAGGAGGCGCTGATGAGGATGGGGGCGTCGGTGAAGAAGACCTGGGCCAGTTTGGGGCGAATTTGACCAATCAGGTCAATACATTCGGGCATGCGGTGCCCGACCATCCATTCTGTCTGGGCATCCAGTATTTCCGGGCGGACCTCAGTGGGGCCCGGTATAAACAGTTTCACATGCTTTGTGGAATTTCTGGCTGAGTTGCTCATCTTGAAAGGTAATTGCTCCTGTTGAGAGAAGTTGCAGCGCTTTGGTAAAGGCTGCATTGTGTTCTGTCTGGACAGTTCTGTGTATAGCTGCCGGGCCGGCAGCCAAAAGCAGCAGCGGCGCCAGGCTGTGACTGTGGATGTAGGCTGGGGCTGCGCGCTGCACGCGCTGGCGGGGAGCGACCCCGCCAAACCCAACGAATAGGTCTACGGCGCGCCCGGCCAGTAGGTCGCTGTGACCGTCGCCAATCAGGAGGGTGCGCTCGCGGGCGCGCCCTCGCTGCTGGTCCAGGAGTTCGCGCACGATTTGCGCTTTGCCGTCGCTGATGGTGAGCGCGTCCGGGTTGTAGCTCATGTAGCGGGCTTCGCTCTGGTTTTGACCGTCTTCAGGCTGAATCCACCAGTCGCCGGCAAGTTCGTTGTAGGACACATGGACGGCGCGGATGTTTTGTGCCGGCACGCCCAGATAAATACCAAACTCGCGCACAGGCTCCAGCAGACCACCGCTGATGATGTACACCTGGTGCCCCAGTGATTGTAAAGTGGCAATGACGGTGGCGGCGTCTTCCACGTCGTTGTTTTTGTACTGCTGGCGCAGGGCATTGATCTGACCGCGTGTGGGCTTAATGGCGCGCAAACGCTTGCCATAGACCTCTTCCAGGTCCAGGTCGCCGTTCATGGCGGCGTCGGTCAGAACCTTAATGCGCCAACTTTTGCCGGCGCTGGCGGCTAACGCATCAATGCCTTCAATCGTGGTCAGCGTGGAGTCACAATCGAAAAAAACGTGTTTATAGGAAGGCCAGCGCATGATTCCCCAGCAATCTCACTACCAAAATATCAGCCTGCCGCGGCGGATTGTACTGGCAAGGGCGACCTTTGACAATATAAACAGGCCCACTGCGACCGAATTGCCGCAGGCGTGGCGCTATGGCGCCAGCGCCGCCAGCAAAGCGGCGTGCGTCAGGCGGCTGCCAGCCAGGCAGTTGCCGTCGCTTAGCTGCCACGGATGGCCTTGCAGATTGCTGATGACGCCGCCTGCTTCCTGAATCAACAGGCGGGCGGCGGCTACGTCCCAGGCGTTTAAGCCGAAGTTAAAATAGGCGTCCATGCGCCCGGCGGCTACCCAGGCCAGGGCCAGGGCGGCGGAGCCGGTGGCGCGCACGGAATGCACCAGCGGCGCTATCTGCTGCAGCAGGCGTAAAATAGAAGCCTGTTTGTGCGGCAGGCGGTTCCAGTCAAAGCAGACTAACGCCTCAGCTACATCGCTGACCTGGCTGACCTGAACTGTTTGCCCATTCAGGAAACAGCCCTGGTCGCGGGCGGCGCTGAACAATTCATCTCGAATAGGGTCGTAAATGGCGCTGCATAGCGGCGTTCCATTAGCAGACACGGCGGCAATAGAGACGCAAAACTGGGGCTGTTGCCGGCTGTAATTGGACGTGCCATCGAGAGGGTCTATTACCCAGACGACAGGCCCAGAGGCGGGTAAGCGGTTGTCTTTTTCTTCGGTCAGAAACCCATGCTCAGGATAGCGAGCCTGCACAAAATCAGTTATGAGCTTTTGGGCGGCAAAGTCCGCATCGGTGACCAGGTCGCGCACTCCTTTTAGCTGAATCTGGCGCGGCTGGGTAAATTTTTCACGCAGCAGGCGACCTGCCTGGCAGGCGACTTCTGCGGCAGCGGCTTGCATGGTTTGCACGGTGTCGGGAGTCAAATAGGTTGTTGTACTCATAGATAGCGCCATAGCGCTGAACGTCAATCCAGCAGATTTGGCGACTCCGCGGCGAGCGGCGCGGTGTGACCCGGCCAGGCTCAGGTAACAACAAGAACGGGTCAGGGAGATGCGCCCTGACCCGTTTCTTGTTAACAACTAGGCACGACGATGGCCATTACCTGGCCCGCGCGCTTATTCAATCTCAGCCATCAACTCCGCTTCCAGCGCATTGGCATCTTCGGTCAACTGATCCAGCGTTTCCTGGATGTCGGCCCCCTGCATAATGCTGTTGAAAGCAGCCTGCGCGGCATCGCGCACGGCCTGGTAGGAGATCAACTGCGGTTCATAGGCGGAGTAGGGCAGCAAGTCCAACGCCTGCTGGTACTGAACGCCATACTCGGAAGTTGCCAGGAAGTCAGCCAGCAAAGCAGCGGAACTGACGCGGGTGGGGAAGTAACCGCTGATCTGGCTCCACTGCGCCTGTACTTCCGGCGAGGTGAAGTATTTGACGAAGATCCAGGCCGCCAGTTCTTGCTCGGGGGCGTTGGCTGTAATCATCACGTCGCCGCCGTAGATGTTCACGACCGGTTCAGGCGTGGTGTGCGGAATTGCTGTCACGCCCCAGACGTCTGGTTCGCGGCCAGCTTCGGTAGCAGCAGTAGCCACGTCGGAGAGGTAGAAGGGCATGCC
>JAGVTM010000580.1 GCA_019136785.1 Chloroflexota bacterium
GTACAATGTTGCCCGCCAGGTCGCTTTCGCGCAGCACATAGCCGCGCCGTTCGCCGTACATTTCGTACAGACGATTGCCCCCTGGCAGAATGCGGTTGAGCGTGGGGAAGAGCTCATGGTCAACGCTGTCGTACCAGATGACGTTGCCGCCCAGATCCATGGCGTACTGCAGGCGCAGTTCGGGCGGCGTGCCAAAACGAACGCCTGGGCCGACCAACAAGACGCCTTCGTACAGACTGGTCTGGGCATCGGGCGCATCCTGGACTTCAACTGCCGGAAAAGCGAAGGGCAGGCTGCCCGTTGTGAAGGTGCGCAGGGGCCCATAGGCTACTGGTTCGACGCCATTTTTCAGTAGTTCATGCACCAGAGCGTAGTTGGCGTTGGCTTTCATGCCGGCAATGTAGAAATTCATGGAGTGCGTTTCCGTGCACGCTTTGGCGTCCGTTACCATGATACGGGGCTTGCTCACCTCGCGGAAGAAGACGCGCATGGTATACGCCATGGGGCAGGGCGGCGCGCTGTAGAGGGCCATGATTGGATTTTCCACAGGCGACACCACAGGCGCAATCGTCGCCCGCGCCGTCAGGGCAAAGGGGGCGGTTACTGTGGTGATTTCGCCCGTGACCCGGTTGCGTACGCGGGCCTCCACCACGTAATCGCCATCGCCTAATGGGGCCCAGGGGAAAACGTATTTGTCGCTAAAGTCCACCATCATGTGCAACGGTTCGCCTACCCGGCCATAACGGAAGGCGAAATCCACTGGATCGGGTATATCCTCCATCACCGTCCAGGTTACAACGGTTCCCACCGGCTGCCCAGAGGGCAGGTCTGGTGTGAGGGTTACCAATTCAGAAACAACCGCTGGCGCGGCCTGGGTATAGCTTTCTGGCGCAGCCAGAAACAAACCCATGACGAGTAAAATTACCATCCATCTCTTCATGACGGACTCCTTTTGCTGTAGTCAACGCCAGACCAAACCGGGACTCTGGTCTGAATCGGGCAGGGGGAATAGGCCAGGTGTGCGAGGGATAGCGTGGCTCCCATGTGCCAGCCTTGTTGTTCGGTTAAAGTTTGCGTTATGTTGTTGCTAACCCAATTCACCTGCGCCGTCAAGGGGCACAGACATTGCTCAGCCTGATAACATATTAATACCTTTATCGTCTGAAATCAATCGAGATATGACAATAGGGGCCAAAAAGGTTACAAATGTCTGGCAGGTGGCGTTGATGGCTCTTGTTAACTGTCCGCAAATAACCTGGCGGTTTGGACGGCTAAACTTGTGCTGAACGTAGTCGAAGTAGCCATTACTACGAACTCATTTCTGGACAATTATTTAGGAGTTACGAACCGTCCGGCGCTCCGCTGGCGTTGTGGGTAAAGGCTGCAGGGCAGAGGTCAGTCAAGGGACAGTGGTGGCAATCGGGTCTGCGGGCAGCGCAAACGCGGCGACCATGAAAGATCAGGAGATGGGAAATGGCGATCCACTCGTCGCGGGGGACGATAGCCATCAGGTCTTGCTCAATTTTCTGGGGGTCTGTGGCGGCGGTCAGTCCCAGCCGGTTTGACAGCCGTTTGACGTGAGTATCTACCACAATACCCTCGGCAATGCCAAAGATTTCACCCAGGACCACGTTGGCTGTTTTGCGGGCTACGCCAGAGAGGGTGAGAAGCCCGGCCATGGTTGCCGGCACTTCTCCGCCAAATTCATGCACCAGTTTGTGGGCCGTCTCCTGAATGAAGCGGGCTTTCTGGCGAAAAAAACCGGTGGAGCGCACGATTTCTTCCAGTTCGGCGCGGTCAGCGCCCGCCAGGTCGGCGGCGGTGGGGAAGCGGGCAAACAATACAGGCGTGACCTGATTGACGCGCACGTCGGTACACTGCGCCGAAAGGATGACGGCTATCAGCAGCTGCAGCGGATTCTCGTAGTTGAGTTCGCAGCGGAAGTCGGGGTGGCGTTGGCGCAGGCGGCGCAGGATTTCGGGAAGGCGGTCGGCGGCAGGCAGCATAGGTGAGGTCAGGGGCGGCTTGTCAGGGCAGTATGTAGATCAATTTGCTGTTCGGGCGTGAGTCCCAGGCGACCGCGCCACAGGTCGAGCAGGATGTCGCCACGCAGGACAGCCGTTTCTATCAGGCGCGGGACGTCGTCGGGGGTGACGTAGCCGTACCAGTCGCCGCCGGGGTAGATGAGGACGTTGCCGGCATAAGCGTGCCCGCCTACGTGACTGGTATGCGAAACGGTGACCGGCTGCGCCAGACTGCGCGCCGCCAGTTCCGCCGCGAACCGCGCTGCCAGAGGGGGGCCGCACTGCCCACAGCGGGCGTCCCGCTGCCCATGGGTGCAGACAAAAATGTAGCTACCTCTGTCTGGCGCATGGGGTAAGGTGGGGCTGCCTGCCCGCAGGTCTACCGCCAGCGTGGGCAGTTGTGCGGCGACGACGCCCAGGTAGCGCCAGCCGGCGGGGAAAAGCAGCAGGTCATAGCCATCTGACTGGCTAGAAGGCAGGTCGCAGGCAGTTACTTTGACTGAAAGCGCCAGGTCTGCCCCGGCAGCGGCAATAGCCCACACCAGCGCCTGCCCAAAGTCGCCGTCCTTTTCAATGTGCGCGGGCCACGCCTGTCGCCCGCTGCAAATGAATAAATGCTGCTCGTACAGCTTGACTGTGCCGGCAAGCGCCGCGTTATCGGGTGGGAGAGTTGCGTCGGGGAACATCAAGGGTTTCAGTCCGCCAGATCGTCCAGAAATGCCAACAGCGCGGCTGTTGCCGCCTCTGGCGCTTCCATATTAGCCATATGCCCCACCCCAGGCAGAATGACGCGACGCGCCTGGGGCAACTGCCGGCATATCAGTTCTGTTATTTCCAGGAAGTCTGGAATGTCCTGTTCGCCAGCCATTGCCAGCACAGGCATCCCCAGTTCGGATAAACGCTGCGCCGCTGGAGGTTCCAATCCCTGTTCTGGATTGTCATGGATAAAATGCCAGCCAGAGTAATCGTTGAGAATCTGCGTCAGGCGGGCGGCGACTGCCGGCTGGCGCAGCGCGGACGCGAACAGAGGATGCGCCAGCCAGGACTCTTTGGCGGCAGGGATGCCGCCCTCGCGGGCGCGCTGCCATACCAACCCATCTCGCGCGGACGCTGCCGCGGACCAGGGAAAGCCACCCAACACCGTATCAATGAGCGTCAAAGAGAGCGCGCGCTGCGGATAGGTCAGAGCAAAATCCAGGGCTACCGCGCCCCCTTTGGACAACCCCACCAGATGCGTTTGCCAGATGTCCAGGTAGTCCAGCAGCGCGCGCAAATCCTCTACGTGGGAGTAAGCCTGCTTTGTGGGAACCGCTGACTGGCCAAAGCCGCGCATGTCGTAACGAATGGCGCGGCAGTGCTGCGCCAGCGGCAAAAACTGGTCGTCCCACATGCGCGTGTCCAGCGTGAAGCCGTGCAAAAAAACGAGCGCCTCCCCTGAGCCAGCGCTCTCATAATACAGGCGCGTCCCATTTACCCCGGCAAAGCCTTGTTCAATATCCATATCGCTATTTTACCTGATTGGCAACGCCATAGTTGCGCCTGACTGCCCGCAACGGGAATTGTTTTTCCTCTTAACCAGCCTCTGCCTGGTGATAATGATCAACAGCAAAGCTGAACAATAACTTGACCATAAACAGCAGGGCGATAACCAGGAAGTAGTTGGGAACGGCTGCGCCCAGGACGGCGATGCTAATACCTGTTGTTAGCAATGTCCCAGCGGTGAAAAGCTGGAAGCGGCTGCCTTGCAGCGCATTTACCGCCAGCGCGCCCAGGATGGTATACGCCCAGACAATGACGGCGGGCCATAATTCGACTGCCAACAAGCCCGCTATGACCAACGGGTGAAAGTGAATGGCAATAAACAGCAGGCGTTTCTGCGGGCGGGCGGCGTAGTAGTTGCTGGTCGAACGGGTGAAATTAGCGACGCAGCCTGCGCCTATATCCAGGGCAAGTAGATAAGCCATTGCGCCTCGCCAGAAAGGAATGTCTTGCGTCATTTCGGGAAAGGCCAGAAACAATGTTGTCGCCAGTCCCACTCCGAAAAGGGCGATGGTCAGAATTTCGGCGGGGGTCTGCGACTCGCCAAAGACGTCGTGTAAAA
>JAGVTM010000057.1 GCA_019136785.1 Chloroflexota bacterium
GAACTCCGTGGGCCAGACCACCCACCCCAGGTAAAGACCTAGACCAGCGCCCAATAGCAAGCCTAGCGCCAGAAAAGCAATGGTTCGCGCCGTTTGCGCCATGATGCGAGTCCCTTTGTACCCTGGCAGTTTATCCTGAATCCTGGTGGGTAGCAGCCCCGCCTGCGGCGGGGCTGCTACCCATTTTTAGGGGGAATTGGGGCGCATAAGCGCCCCAATTCCCCCTGATGGCTGGCGCTGTCGCCCACCCGATTTTGGAAAATCAGGCTACAATGAAAGCCACAAACTACAAAAGTCTGAAAGGCTTTTGTAGTCTGGTGTGAACTGCCGCTGTTAACGAAAAAGGGGTTCTCAGCCAGTGAGTAACCCCTCTTTTTGCCCTGCCATTCGTGGGGGCTTATAATCCCCACCATTGATCTGGTTGCTGCACGATGCCGAAGGTGGGAATCGAACCCACACTCCTTACGGAACACGATTTTGAGTCGTGCGCGTCTGCCTGTTCCGCCACTTCGGCCAGAATGGCAGCCGGTCGGGCCGCCTGATCTGTAACGTCCAAGTATAAAACAAGGCTAATTTTCTGTCAACGAATGGACGAAGACCAACTCATTGAACGCGCCCAAAAGGGAGACATCGCCGCTTTTAACCGGCTGGTGCTGCAGTATCAGGATGCGGTGTACAACGTGGCTTACCGCATTATGAATGATCCGGCAGCGGCGGAAGACGCCGCCCAGGAAGCGTTTATCTCCGCCTACAAGGCGCTGCGGCGTTTCCGCGGGGGCAGTTTCAAGGCGTGGTTGATGCGCATTGTCACCAACCAATGTTATGATGAATTGCGGCGTTATAAGCGCCGTCCGCAGTCTTCTCTAGACGAACTGACGGAAGAATCAAACTCATTTGCCTTTATGCGCAGCGACGATCCGGGACCAGAGACGTGGCAGCAGCGGCGGGAATTGGTGTCCGAAATTGAGCGCTGCCTGGAGGCGCTGCCGGATGAACAGCGCATTGTGACGGTGCTGTGCGACGTGGAGGGGTACGACTATCAAGAAATTGCGGAGATCATGTCCACTTCCTTAGGTACGGTCAAATCCCGCCTCAGTCGCGCCCGCAGCCGGCTGCGCGATTGTTTGCAGCAGGTACGGGAACTATTGCCTGCCGATTATCGTCTTGAAAGTACGTAACAGGACCGCCAATAGAAGCGCCGGCATTGGCGCAGCAGGGCTGGACATTCAAGATCATGCGGAACATCATTCGTCATCTGACTAAATCGAAAGCGGAGAAGCAGGCGGAGTTAATCAGCGCTTACGTGGATCGAGCGCTGCCGGCGCGCGCCCAACAGCAGTTTGAGCAGGCGCTGGCTCGCGACGCAGAACTGCAGGCGGCTGTGCGGCAGCAGCAGGCTATTCAAACGGCGCTGCGGCAACTGCCGCGCCAGCGCGCCCCGCGCAGCTTTGCGCTGGATCCGGCGCTGTATGGACGGGCGCCCATGGCGCCAGCCTGGCAGCCGTTCCCGATCCTGCACGCTGCTACAGCGCTGGCGATGCTGCTGTTGGTAGCTGTGCTGGCTTTCGATTTAGGCGTCGTCCGCCCCGGCAGTTTGGGACAGCCGGAGATGGCTATGACGCAGGTTGAGGTAGAATCTTTTGCCGCGGAGCCGGCAGAAGAAGCCGCTATGGCGCCGGCGGTGGCTGAGGAGCCAACGGCTGAACAATTGGCGATTCAGGGAGAGGAAGGGGAAGTGATTGCCACCGTTCCCGGCACGGCAAGTGAGGAAGCCTTGATGGGCGCGGTAGAGAGCGCCAACGACGTGGAAGACCAGGCGACGGCTACAGACTCAGCCGGCGAAGCGGCGCCCATCCAGGGGGCGTTAGAAAGCGAAGCGGAAGAGGATGCCGAGAACAGTCTGGGCATGGCCCGCATTTTGACGGAAACCGAAGCAACCGCCGTCGCCGTGCCTACCCTGGAGAGCCTGCCGCCGCCTATGCCCACCGCAGCAGTCTCGCCGGCGGCAACGGATACGGCAGCAGCCACAGATACGACGCCAGCCGGCATCGCTGCCGCGCCGGCGGCGACCACCGGCGCCTCGTCTGCAGCGGATGAGGATATAACGCCGCTGCCGGCAGCGCCGCCTGCGCCGCTCCTGCCCAGCCGCACACTGTTCCTGGCGGCGGAGATCTTCCTGGGGGCAGCCGTGCTGGGACTGGCTCTGGCTGCCTGGTGGGCGCGACGACGGTCATGACGGGTCCCAGCGCGGCGCCCACCAGCGCCCCGGCCGAATACGTTTATTGTCCCCGCTGCGCCACTCCTCTGGAAACACGCCCCATCGTGGATAAGCCGCGCCGCGTTTGCCCGCAGTGCGGCTTTATTTATTTCACCGACCCCAAGGTGGGCGTAGGCATCCTGGTGCTGCACCAGGAACGGGCGTTGTTGGTGCAGCGGGCTATGCAGCCGGAGCGGGGGAAGTGGAGTCTGCCGGCAGGTTTCCTGGACCGCGACGAAGATCCCCAGCAAACGGCCATCCGCGAAGTGTGGGAAGAGACCGGGCTGCACGTAGCCATTGATTCGCTGCTGGACGTCTATTTCAACCCGCCGACCGGTCAGGGGGGCGCTTCCGTTTTTATCCTCTACCAGGGCCACGTTACGGGCGGCGAACTGCACGCCGGGGATGACGCCGCCGCCGCCGCTTTCTTTGCCGCCGCCGAACTCCCTGAACTGGCTTTCCACAGCACCCAGGACACCATTCGCCGTTGGCTCCTTCGAAAATAGTAGTGAGTGGCGAGTGGTCAGTGGGGCTGCTCTCAAAGCGCCTACATTACTAATCCGCGTCAATCTGTGCAATCTGTGATGACGTTTTCATCCATCTCCCATTTGCTCTGTGACTATTGGGCTTGTTAGGGGTTTTCATTAAAAAGCCCCAGCCTTTGCTCTGGCGGCAGCAGCGCAGTCTGTTCCGGCGACAGACGCGCGGGACAGGGTGTCGCCGGGATGGGATTCGTGGGCAGGTTTGCTGGCCTGCCCGACGGTGAAGTGGGAGCGGGTTGCCAGCCCGCCCTGCGGTTAAGGATGTGTTGGTCAGACAAATGAGATTGGCTTGACTTGCACGTACCCAGAACATACAATGCACCAAATTTTTTTGGCGTTGGGAGGAATGATGGATATCTTTAGCAAATGTACAAACTCGGAAATAATGACCGCCGTGCAGCAAGTCAAAGCCAGCAATCTTTACCCTTACTTCTTGCCGCTGGATGGGACGGATGGCACAGAAGTGACGGTGAATGGCCGCCGCATCATTATGATCGGCTCCAATAATTATCTGGGGCTGACCACGCACCCGCGTGTGCGCGAAGCCGCCAGAAAAGCCATTGATGAATATGGCACAAGCTGCACCGGTTCTCGCTTTCTGAATGGCACGCTGCGGCTGCATATGGAACTGGAAGAACGGCTGGCGGCTTTTGTGGGCAAGGAAGCCGCCCTGGTTTTCAGCACCGGGATGCAGGCTAATCTGGGGGCTATCTCCTGCCTGCTGGGGCCCAACGATTACGTCATCATTGACAAAGCCAACCACGCCAGCATTGTAGATGGCTGCCGCCTGGGCGAGGGGCAGATCAAGCGCTTCCGCCACAATGACATGAATCACCTGGAAATGATTCTGAGCCGGATTCCGGCGAATGCCGGCAAACTTGTGGTCGTGGATGGCGTCTACAGCATGGAAGGGGACATTGCCCCGCTGGATCAAATTGTGCCCATCTGCCAGCGGCATGGCGCGCGCATTTATGTGGACGACGCCCACTCGCTAGGCGTGCTGGGCAAAGGGCGGGGCACCGCCGCCCATTTCGGCTTGACGCCTCAGGTAGACCTGATTATGGGCACGTTTAGCAAATCCTTTGCCTCTATTGGCGGTTTCGTCGCCGGCGCCGCCGACGTCATCACCTATATCAAGCACAACGCCCGCTCCTTGATCTTCAGCGCCAGTTTGCCGGCAGCCAACGTCATGGCGGCTATGACGGCCCTGGACATCATGGAAAACGAACCAGAGCATGTGGAACGGCTGTGGGCTAACGGTCACAAGATGCTGCACGGTCTGGCGGAACGGGGTTTCAACACCGGGCACACGCAGACGCTTATCCCCATTATCATTGGTCAGGACGACCCCACCTATCTGACCTGGAAACTGCTGTATGAGCGCGGTTTGTACACCAACCCGGTGCGCACGCCCGCCGTGCCGCCAGGGCGGTCGCTGCTGCGTACCAGCTATATGGCTACCCACACCGAACCGCAGCTAGACCGCGCCCTGGACATTCTGGCGACGACGGGGCGGCAGCTTGGGCTTATTCCCAATTAACGGTTAATTGGTGAATTTGTGAATGGCGGTGAAGACACCGCTTGTGAATGGTTAATGGCGGTGCGCCGCCGGGCGTCTCTCTATGACACATTTTGACCTCGCTGCCTGGCGCAAACAGCCGAATTCTAATGACTGTTTCATTTGTGGCCGGCAGAATCCACGCGGCTTGCACATGACGTTTTACGATAACGGGCAAAACGAGGTGCGCGCCGCATATGCCGTGCCTGAACCCTATCAGGGGTATCCGGGCATCGTACATGGCGGCGTTGTGGCCGCCATGCTGGATGAAGTGGTGGGGCGAGTGGCGATGATTGGCGACCACCACCGCTTCATGTTTTCGGTAACGCTGCAAGTCAAATACCGCCATCCTGTGCCCACGCAGACGCCGCTGCTGCTGGTGGGACGGATCGTGCGGCTGCGGGGGCGTTTGGGCAAAGCGGTGGGGGAAGTGCAGCGGCTGGACGGACAGATTCTGGCAGAGGCGGAGATGACGCTGGCGGATGTGCCGGCAGAGATCGTGGCCAACGCCAACATGGAAGCCCTGGGCTGGCGCATTGATCCCTGACCCTATTGGGTCAGCCGTCTCATTGCCTCTTTACCTTGCTTTTGCTAAACTGTCTCTACATAAACCGGAAGCAGGCCACATTCTGACCAGCTTTCGCCTTCCTGTTTTCACGTAGAGGACGCTTTGCACCCGTTTGCCCCGCCACTCACGCCCCAACAGGGGTTTGTCGCCAGATTCAGGCCAACCTGTTTACAGGTCGCGGCGCTGCTCACTATCGTTTTGCTGCTGCTCACCGCCTGTCTGGGAGGGCGCGGGAGCGCGCAAACGCGGGGCGACATGGTGCGGCTGGCAGGCACAGCCGTGTTGGTCTGCGATCAAGCCTGCGC
>JAGVTM010000465.1 GCA_019136785.1 Chloroflexota bacterium
TGGCATTGACAACATTTTCCCGCACAATGAGTGCGAGATTGCCCAAAGTGAAGCGGCAAACGAAGCGCCTTTTGCCCGCTATTGGCTGCTGACCGGCTCCCTGACGCTGGACGGCGTGAAGATGAGCAAGAGCCTGGGCAACACGCTAACCATTAACGATGCCCTGAAGCGGTGGCGACCCGAAGCGATTCGTACCTTTGTCCTGTCAGGTCACTACAGCAACCCCATTGACTTCTCGGATGACGCGGTAGACGCCGCTTTCAAAGGATGGCAGCGGCTGTGGGGAGCGGTCTCGCTGCTGCGGCAGCAGATGCAGGCGGCAGCCGACGGCGAGGCGGCAGCCGACGTCTTGTCGTTGGCAGCGGACACGCAGGCGGCGTTCGTGGAGAAGATGGATGACGACTTTAATGCGCCCGCCGCGCTGGCTGTTTTGCAAGAGTATACGCGGCAGGTGAATATTTTGTTGAATGCCGGCGCGCCCCTCACTCTGGCATCCCTCACTGCCCTGGACAACGTCTACCGCGAACTGGGTGGGCAGGTGTTAGGCATTATCCCCGACCTGGCGGAAACGACCGGCGCCAGCGCCGAGCGGGAAGCAGGCTTGATCCAACTGCTGTTGCAATTGCGCACCGAAGCCCGCGCCCGCCGCGACTGGGCCACCGCCGACGAAATCCGCGACTCCCTGAAAGCGTTGGGCGTCATCGTTGAAGATCGCGCCGATGGCTCCACCTGGAAACTGGCGTAGACAACAGGCAACAGGCAACAGATAACGGGCAACGGCGAGCGGATTATGGTGGAATATCTTTTTCGCCGCAATGTGGTGCGGGAGGCGCTGCGGGGGGAGCGGCGGCATTTGCGCCAGTTGTGGTTGAAAAGGGGCGAATCGAAAGCGGAAATGGCTCCGTTGGAAGCGGCGGCGCGGCAGCGGGGTTTGCCTGTCCGCTACACTGACAAACAGGAGCTAACGCGCCTGGCGGGCGATAACAGCCACCAGGGCGTCGTCCTGGAAGCCGAACCGTTTCCCTACGCCAGCCTGGAAGAGATGCTAGACCTGGCGGCGCAGCGGGAGGAGCGCCCCTTTTTGTTGATTCTGGACCTGGTACAGGGCCCGCAAAACATTGGCGTGCTGCTGCGCACAGCCGAAGCGTGTGGCGTACATGGGGTGATTATACAAGAGCGGCGCGCCCCTGATGTGACGCCGCACGTGGTAGCCTTCGCCGCAGGCGCCACGGAGCATCTGCTTATCGCCCGCGAGACGAATCTGGTGCAAGCCATCCAATGGCTGCAGCAGCGCAATGTATGGGTGGTGGGGTTAGACACGGGGCCGGACGCGCAACTGCTGGGAAATCTGGATTTGAATATGTCGCTGGCATTGGTGGTGGGGCACGAAGGGGAGGGATTGCGCCGCCTGGTGCGCGAAAAGTGCGACTTTATCCTGCAACTGCCCATGCGCGGACAGGTGGAATCGCTCAACGCCGCCGCTTCTGGCTCAATTGCCCTCTACGCCGCCTGGCAGGCGCGGGGATTCAACTAGGGCGCTCAGCGCTGCCACAAGGAAACGGTGAGAATGCGGAAGGTTTGTGGCTCCATGTCAATGGGCTGCACCTGCGCCAGGCGGTAGCCGCCGCGGATCAGGTAGCGGGCGTCGCGGGCCAGGGTGGCCACGTCGCCGCTGACGTAAATCAGGCGGGCGGGGGCTAACTGGATTAGGGGTTGTAGGACGGCTGCCGGCATCCCTCCCTCCGGCGGATCCACCACTGCCACGTCCGGTTGCAGCGACAGCAGCGGCAGAATCTCTTCCGCCGCGCCTGCATACGCCGTGACGTTCTCTACATCGTCCAGGTTGACCGCCATATCCGCCACCGCGTCCTCGTTGGCTTCCACGGCAATGACTTCCGCCGCTGCCGCCG
The DNA here is from genome assembly GCA_019136785.1 of Chloroflexota bacterium. Lineage (GTDB taxonomy): Bacteria > Chloroflexota > Anaerolineae > Promineifilales > Promineifilaceae > JAGVTM01. The sequence continues at coordinate 1,911 of JAGVTM010000465.1, forward strand.
CCAGGAATGCCGTCAACGTGCCGGCGCCGCTGTACAACTCCAGAACTGTTTCTTGACCGCGCAGGTCAGCCAGAGACAATACCGTCTGCACCAGTTGCGCCGTCGCCGGCGGGCTGGGATAGAAAAAGACACCCGCGCTCACCCGGAAATCCCGCCCACGCACCGTCTGCACCAGATAATTATCGCCAATTAAGTTCGCTGCCGTGCCATCGGGCAGCACCAGGGCCACAGATAGGGGGAAATCCACGTCAATTTCTGGCGGTTCCACATCTTCGATTTCCAACGCCGCCAGCAGCGACTCGTCATCTCCCACGCGCAACGTCGCCTTTCGTAGATTGGGCAAGGCGATGTCCACATCTTGCAAAAGCTGGCGTAGTTCAGGGCGGGTAATCAGGCAGGTTTCCACCGGGATGGCCTGGCGCTGGCTGGCTGACCACAAGCCGACGCCCCCATCTGGCCTGAGGCTCAAGGTCAGATCAATCCGGTAGTCGTAAGGTTCAGGATTGGGGATCACAGGCTGCACAGGCGGCGCAACCAGACCGCCAATGCGGGCTAACTGGTCACGCACCACTTCCTCCTTTAAGGCCAACTGCCGGCTGTAGGCAATATGCTGAAAGTGGCAGCCGCTGCACACGCCAAAATGCGGGCAGGGCGGCGCCACGCGGTCGGGAGAAGGGCGCAGCACGCGCTGCAAGCGCGCCTGGGCATAGCCCCCTCTGGCAGGACGTTCTTTGGCGGCTATGATTTCTACTTCGACTTCTTCCCCGGGCAGGGCATAAGGCACAAAAATGACGCGCCCACTGCCCGTCTCGCGGCCCAATGCCGCGCCGCCATGCGCCATGCTGGTCAATGTCAGGGTAATGAGGTCAGACATACGTTTGCGGTTCCTGGCGCTTATCTGTGGTGGGTGTCAGCCCCGCCGTAGGCGGGGCTGACACCCATTTTTATAGGCAATTTTTGGCGCCTATGCGCCAGAAATTGCCCGTCGCCGATATTTCTCGCCCATTTTGTTGGATCGGTAAGCAGCTGTAGACATCGCCACAGTTTACTGCGGTGTTACCCTACAATCTGCCAATAGCGATCAATTGGGTGAAGGTGGAAATAAACCAGTGGATCAAAAAGGGATACAAAAAAGATTGCGACTGCCAGGCGACAAAGCCAAAAGCCGCCCCGCCAAAAATGGTACTCAACGTTTCAATTTCCGGCTTGCCCAGGTGCATCAGGGCAAAGGGAACCGCCTGCAGCCAGATGGCGGGGCCGGGCCCAAAATAGCGGGCCAGAGCAAACAGCATCAGGCCACGCCAGAGGAACTCCCAACCGAACAGGTCAATGCCCGTCAGGGAGATCAGCCGCCACACGTCCTGGGGCGCTTTGGCTTCATAGTAGGCTTGCATCCCTTCGCCGCGGGCCACGAACCAGAGGATGAGGCCCATGCCGGCACATCCCACCGCCGTATACAACACCCCCCTCCGCCAGTTGCCCAACCGCCAGCCATATTGGCGCGGGGATTCGCGGAATAAGAGCAGGATAACGAACATGGACAGGACAAAATAAAGCAGGAAGCGATCATACGCCTTCGTACCTGTGAGGCGATGGCTGTAATAATCGAACATGGGCACAATCGTGCTAAAGATGATGAGAAAAGTCAGTCGCAGGTCAAACTCGACGCCGCCAATCGTTACACTACGCTTCATGACCCCTCTCTCTCACGGCGCGGGAGCGATGCCCACCAGCAGCACCAGCCGTTCTGTACCTGTGTTTTCCACGCCGTGTACCAGACCAGCCGCCGCCCACACCACATCCCCCGCCGTCCCGGTTACCCTTTCCGTCCCCAGCCAGAACTCGCCGCTGCCCGCCACCACGTAATAGAACTTGTCCTGATCCGCATGGTCATGGGGAGGCTGCGTCTGGCCTGGTTCCAGGCAGTTCAAGCCCAATAGCAGCGTATCAGCCTGGAACAACGTTGTCTTGTAAAACTTGTCGGCCCGCGCGCCCACATGGTCGCTCAGTTTCTTGATAAACTGCATAAGTGCGCCATCCTTCCTGGCTATAAACAAAGGATGCCCGGCGAGGCCGGGCATCCAGGCAGGGCGTCATCTGAATGTGGCTTAGAGCGTGCCTAACTCCACCATGTTCTCTAGCACACGCTCCATGGCCATGGTGTGGCTGCAATACCCGCGTGAGCCAAAGAACTCGCAG
>JAGVTM010000271.1 GCA_019136785.1 Chloroflexota bacterium
GAGTGTGATTGGCGCGGGGGATTCGACGGTGTGCGACGAATGCCCACGCACGCGCAATGTGAAAAAGATCAGACAGTTTGTGCGGATTCATGAAGCCAAAGAGGTTGATCCCAACCTGTGCCTGTTGGAGCAAGGCATCCTGTGCAACGGGCCGGCGACGCGCAATGGCTGCGGCGCGCTGTGCCCACAGGCGGGGGCAGCGTGTATCGGCTGCTATGGGCCGGCGGAAGGGGTGATTGATTATGGGGCGCGGCTGATGACGGCGCTGGCTTCGGTGATTGACAGCAACGATCCGGAGGAGATAGAACGCATTCTGGACGGGATTCCTGACCCGGCGGGGTCGTTTTACCGGTTCAGCCTGGCTCATTCGCTGCTGCATGCGGCGAAGCCCGCGTTGGCGACAGTTAACAGTTAACAGACAACAGGCAACGGAAAACAGGTAGTGGATAAAGGAGTAGATGAGATGCAGCGGATAACGATTGATCCCATTACGCGGCTGGAAGGGCATGGGAAGATTGAGATCTTCCTGGACGAAGCAGGGGAAGTGGCTAACACGTATTTCCAGATTCCCGAACTGCGCGGCTTTGAGCGGTTTTGCGTGGGGCGTCCGGTGGAAGAGATGCCGCTGCTGACTAACCGCATTTGCGGCGTGTGCCCGGAAGCGCACCATATGGCGGCAGCCAAGGCGGGCGACGCCGTCTATGGTGTGGAGCCGCCGCGCCCGGCGAAACTGCTGCGCGAATTGCTGTATATGGGCTTCTACTTCACCGACCATACTACCCACTTTTACGCCCTGGGGGGGCCCGACTTTGTGATGGGGCCCGACGCGCCCGTAGCCGAGCGCAATATCCTGGGCGTGATTCATAAAGTAGGGTTGGAGATCGGCGGGAAGGTGATCCAGGCGCGCAAATATGGGCACACGGTGGTGGAGATGTTGGGCGGGCGCAAAGTGCATCCCTGTACGTCCATCCCCGGCGGCGTGACCAAAGGGTTGACGGAAGCAGAACGGCAGCAAATCGAAGCCATGGGGCGCTGGGGCGTTGATTTTGCCCAGTTCAGCTTGCAGTTGTTCCAGGACATGGTGCTGGGAAATCCATATTACCTGGATTTGATTCTGGGGGACACGTATACGCACCGCACCCATTACATTGGCCTGGTAGACGAAAACAACAAGGTCAATTTCTACGACGGCAAAGTGAGCGTGGTGGACCCAGAAGGAAAACGGTTGGGCAAATATGCGCCCGCCGAGTATACAGAGTGGATCGCCGAGCGGGTGGAGCCGTGGACGTATTTGAAGTTCCCATACCTGAAGAAGGTGGGCTGGAAAGGGTTTGTAGATGGGAAGGAGTCCGGGATATATATGGCCACGCCGTTGTCGCGGTTGAATGCGGCGGACGGCATGGCCACGCCGCTGGCGCAGGCGGCGTATGAGCAGTTTTATGAGACGTTGGGCGGCAAGCCAGTGCACCAACGGCTGGCGACGCATTGGGCGCGGCTGATTGAGCTGCTTTACGCGGCGGAGCGGTGGATAGAACTGGCGACGGACGCGGAAGTCACGTCACCGCACATTCACACTGTGCCCAGTAAGACGCCTACGGAAGGCGTGGGGATTGTGGAAGCGCCACGGGGCACGTTGACGCACCATTACTGGACGGATGAGCGGGGTATCCTGACGCGGGTGAACCTGATCGTGGGCACAACCAATAATTACGCGCCCATCAGCATGTCCATTAAGAAGGCGGCGCAAACGCTGATCCATAAGGGAACGGTGGTGCATGAAGGGCTGCTCAATATGGTGGAGATGGCGTTCCGGGCGTATGACCCGTGTTTTGGCTGCGCCACGCATTCGCTGCCGGGGCAGATGCCGTTGGAGGTGACGGTGCGGAATGCGCAGGGGGAGGTGGTGGAGGTGGTGAAGAGGAATGAGGAATGAGGTATGAGGTATGAGGTATGAGGTATGAGGGTGATTGTGGTGGGGTTGGGTAATCCGATATTGGGGGATGATGGGGTGGGGTGGCGGGTGGCGGAGGCGGTGCGGGCCGGGCTGCCGGCTGGCGCGGCAGCGGATGGGTTCGCGGTGGAGGTGGATTGTCTGGCGGTGGGTGGGTTGGGGTTGATGGAGCGGTTGATCGGGTATGAGCGGGCGATTATTGTGGATGCGATGCAGACGAAGGGGGGCCGCGTGGGGGAGGTGAGGTGTTTTGAGATGCCAGCATTGCCCGACTTTACCGCCGGACACACCAGCGCGGCGCACGACGCTTCCTTGCCCACAGCTTTGCAGGTGGGGCGGGCCATGGGGGCGGAATTGCCGGCACGAGTTGACATTGTGGCGGTAGAAGCAGAGCGAGTTTATGAATTTTCGGAGGCGTTGACGCCAGCAGTGGCGGCGGCGGTGCCGCAGGCGACGGCGGCGGTGCTGCGTTTGTTGGCAGAAGATGGATGGGGCGGGCGGGAAGCCCGCGCCACCGGCGAGGGTTAGAGAATGGTATCTACAGAAGTTTTGCGACGGTATCCCTTTTTTGCTTTCATGTCGCCCGCGCAACTGCGGCAAGTGGCGATGCTGACGGATGAAGTCGAACTGGCAGCTAACGAGGCGTTATTTACGCTGGGTCAACCGGCGGACGCGCTTTATTTGCTGCGACAGGGCAGCATTGATTTGCATTACGTGGTGGTGGATGAACACATGCCCAGTTTGCGCAAAGATTTCATGGTGGGGACGATCAATCCGGGCGAGGTGCTGGGGATTTCGGCGGTGATTAATCCGCCAACGGTGACCGCTACGGCGATAGCCAGCGAGCCGTGCGTGCTGCTGCGAATAGATGGGGCAAAGCTGCAGGCATTGTGTCAGGAGGATACGGCGCTGGCGTTGGGACTTTATAAACAGATGGCGCTGGCAGCTATGGAACGGCTGCAGGCGACGCGGACGTTGTTGGCGGCGGCGAGCGCCCCGGTTTGGGAATAGTTAATGGGCGAATTCGTGGAGACAGTGTGGCGTCGGCGAGCGCGCCGGTTTGGGAATAATTAATGGGTGAATTCGTGAATTTGTGAATGGTGAACGGGCAGGTTAGCGACACACCTTGTAAAGCGGCTTTCCAGCCGCTTTTGTTTTGGGGCGATGCTGACACCCATTTTTATGGGCAATTTTTGGCGCATATGCGCCAAAAATTGCCCCTCACCGATATTTTTCACCCGCTTTGTCAGGTTGGTATGCAGCTAAAGAGATCGCCACAGTTTACTGAGGTGTTACCAGAGGGAGAAAAACCAAGGGGAAAAAGGTATAGGTTATATTGATCAGGGTTTACGGAACTACAGCAGTCTTAGTCTGGTTAGGTCAGCCTTCTGGGTAAAAATGAGCTTCAAATCATGATGAAGAATCGGTGGTTCGTCATATTTATGGGCGTTTTTCTTACTTTTCTACCAGGCGGACTATACCTCTTGCTGGCAGAGATGTTAGGTAAGTATAGTCCGTGGATGAGCTTTCTAGCCGTTGTTCTGGGGCTTTTCATTGGCTCAACTTTCGTATCACGGCGCTATCCTGACAGTAGAAGAGATAAAGGGAACATTTCACGCCTATTCAGCCTTTTTTTGTTTGGGCTGTTGACGTTAATCGGCTGTACAGTACAGCAAAACAGGTTGCCTGCAAACGTTGTTACACTTAAAGTAACGCCTGTCAGTTTAATGACACCTCGAGCAAGGCCAGCTTATATTCTTGATGTAAGCCCCACAGAGTCACTTATGATTCCCCTCAGCTTATATGAGGCTGATAGAAAAGAACAACACGTAGAAGAAACAGGAACATACATAGTTGGAGTACGTCGAGCAGAGATTGGGTACAACTCTTCGATTTGTGTCGAGCTTGACCTCACCAATTTAGTAGCGCCAGGTGATGATTTTAGGGAGACGTCTTTAATAACTGAACGAATAACAGTCATAGTCAACGGTCTGGCCCTGATGGAGATAATAGATCGGTCGTACCTTCCTGTTTTCTATATGCGTGGAACAGCCAGATGGGGGGGACCCTACACATATTGTTGGAGTGCGCCATTAGACGCTGGAATTCATGAAGTATTATTTCAGTTCCGACAAACAACGGGCCACGTTCGCAG
>JAGVTM010000110.1 GCA_019136785.1 Chloroflexota bacterium
ATCAGGGTCATTTGCCGCCCTGTGGCTGTTGTACTCAACACGGACGACAGCGGCTCAGGCAGCCTCCGCCAGGCCATTATTGATGTCTGCCACGATGGTGACATTAACTTTAGCGTCTCTACACCTGCTACCATTACGCTGACCAATGGTGAACTGGCGATCACCAAAACCCTGAACATAAATGGACCCGGCGTAAACGAACTAACCATCAGCGGCAACGAGACCTCCCGCGTCTTTAAGGTTAGTGGAGAGGTGTACATGACAGGGCTTACCATCCGGGATGGTCTCTTTGGAAATGGCGACGGCATCTATAATACAGGGGTTCTTACGGTCAACGATTGTGCTATCCTGGCAAACGGACACACTGGCATTTATAATCTCTCTGGTACGATTATGATGAGCAATTGCACCGTCGCCGAAAATGGTGGCGGTATCGCTAATTTCAGTGGCATGGTTATGATCAATAATACATCTCTCTCTAATAACCATGCTATGTGGGGTGGGGCTATCTACAATGCCAACGGCATATTTACACTCAATAATAGCACTGTCTCTAACAACGTCGCGGTTGATTCTGGCGGTGGCGGCATTGCTAATTCGGGGGTTCTGACTATTAGCGAAAGTACTCTATCCAATAATGTGGCGGATAGTTCTGGGGGCGCCATATATAATTTTCAAGGTTCATTGGGATTTCGCGGGGACCCCGTATGTGGGTTTGAAGTCGAGGCTTTAGCCGGTTTTTGCGGATATGTTCCGGCTAAAGCCTCGACTCCCCGCGAATTCCCAGAGATCCATAATCTTTTGGGTACAACTACAATCATCAACAGTACGATCTCTGATAATTGGGCTCAGCGTGGCGGTGGTATCGCTAACAACGAGGGCACAGTTGTAATCAGAGATAGTACCCTTTCCAATAATACAGGTTTGTACAATGCGGATGGCATCTACAACTATTCCTATAGCACGATGACCATTGACCATAGCACCCTTTCGGGCAACTCTGCCGGCAGTAACGGCAACATTTACAATGGCTTAAATGGTACGGTCATGGTTAACGATAGCATCATTACAAACAGCCCTGGCGGCGATGACTGCAGTGGCGTGATTGACTCCCTGGGCCATAATCTGGACAGCGATGGCACTTGCAACCTCACTGGCCCCGGGGATTTGCCCAATACCGATCCTTTGTTGGGCCAGTTGGAAGACAACGGCGGGGCGACGTTGACGCACGCGCTGCTGCCGGGGAGTCCGGCGATTGATGCGGGGGACAATGACAACTGCCCGGCCACCGACCAGCGCGGCGTGGCTCGACCAAAAGGGGCGGGCTGCGACATTGGCGCGTATGAGCGGGAGCCGATTGTGCTGCGGCTGGATTACCAATATGGGGCTAACGATGGCAGCACGGGGACGGGGCGGTACACGCTCCTGGCGGACAATACATTCGTAGATGAACAGAACAGCAGCGGGGTGTGGCAGTATCAGCCTACGCCCTCGCCGCGGTTGGTACTGCAATACAGCCCCGGATTTGCCTGTAACGCTCTGTCCATTGGCAACTTCACCGGGCCGGGGCAGGTGCAGGGCTGGCGGCTGTGCCGCGATGGGTCGGGGGTGATTGGTTTGTGGATAGGCACAGTGGCGGGGAGCGCTTTTGACCGGCTACTTACAGAGTAACAGGGATCGCAGAAGAAAGGGGGTTAAGAGAAAAATCCGATATATGGAGCCCCCCATCCCCCAACCCCCTTCCCCCAGAGGGAAGGGGGCTTTCGGAGCAGGCGAGGGGCGCTGCGCGCATCTCGCTCTGTAACCCTCTCGCAGGCTGAGCCTGTCGAAGCCCTTGCTAAAGCCTGCGTTGCCTTTGACCGGCCATCGCCGCCTTCGGCGGCGCGGCAACGGGCCAGGCAGTTACGAAAAATGAGCAAACGAGGGGCAATTACGATATAATCCCGCGCGTTGTTGGGTTATGATGGCGCTTGAGAACTTCCTGGGAAGAGGCAGCGCCAGGAGAAAAGCGACAGGCTGGTAGCCTGCCCCACGATTGTTGAGATTAAACAGGCTGGAAGCCTGTGCTACTTGGTAAAGGGAGAAGTTTTTATGAGTTATGCACATATCGTCGTTCCTGACGGCGACAGGATTATGTATACGCAGGGCAAGCTGCATGTGCCGGATCATCCGATTGTGGCTTTTATTGAGGGGGATGGCATTGGCGTGGATATTACGCCTGCCTCGATTCGGGTCTGGGATGCAGCCGTGGCTAAAGCATATGGCGGGCAGCGCAAGATTGCCTGGATGGAGATTTATGCCGGCGAGAAGGCGGCGCAGTTGTACGAAGGCAATTACATGCCCGAAGAAACGTTTGAGGCTATGCGCGAGTTCATCGTGGGCATCAAAGGGCCGCTGACGACGCCTATTGGCGGCGGTTTTCGCAGTCTGAACGTGACTTTGCGCCAGGTGTTGGACCTGTATGCCTGCGTGCGCCCGGTGCGCTATATTGCCGGCACGCCCAGCCCCATGCGCGAACCGGAGAAGATGAATATTGTCATTTTCCGCGAAAACACGGAAGATGTGTATTCGGGCGTGGAATGGATGGCGGAGTCGGAGGAAGCAAAAGCGTTGATCCAGTTTATGAATGAGAAACTGGGCAAGCACGTGCGCACGGACAGCGCCATTGGCATCAAACCTGTGACGGCTTTTGGCACAAAGCGGCTGGTGCGGCAGGCGGTGCAGTATGCCGTAGATCACCAGCGCCGCAGCGTGACGATTGTGCATAAGGGCAACATTATGAAATTCACGGAGGGAGCCTTCAAGAACTGGGCGTATGAACTGGCGGCGGAGGAGTTTGGGGCGTTGACGGTTACAGAAGATGAGTTGTGGTCGAAGTACGACGGCAAAGCGCCCGCAGGCAAGATTGTGATTCAAGATCGGATTGCGGACAATATGCTGCAGCAGCTTCTAACGCGCACCAATGAGTATGACGTGATTGCCACGCTGAACTTGAACGGCGATTACATGAGCGACGCAGCGGCGGCGCAGGTGGGCGGTCTGGGCATGGCGCCAGGCGGCAACATTGGGGATGGCGTGGCTTTGTTTGAGGCGACGCATGGCACGGCGCCAAAGTATGCCGGCAAAGATATGGTCAACCCAGGCAGTCTTATTCTGAGCGGGGCGATGATGTTGGAATACATGGGCTGGCAGGCAGCCGCCGATCTGGTGATTGATGGGATGACCCAGGCCATTCAGGCTAAGACGGTGACGTATGACCTGCATCGCCAGATGGAAGGGGCCACGAAAGTGAGCACGTCCGGCTTTGCCGATGCCATCATCAGCCATATGTAATAGTAAACAGTGGACGGTGGTCTGTGGACGGTGGTCGGGTTAGTCCGCTCAGGCTGCTAACAATTGGCGGGTCGGATAGCGGTGGGGCTGCCGGCATTCAAGCCGACCTGAAAACGTTCACGGCTCTGCGCGTTTATGGCATGAGCGCGTTGACGGCGGCGACGGCGCAAAACAGCGAGCGGGTGGCCGCCGTGCAGTTTTTGCCACCGGATTTTGTGACGGCGCAAATAGAGGCGGTGCTGTCCGATTATGGCGCGGATGGCATTAAGACGGGCTTTATTGGTCAGGTCGCGCTGGTGGAGGCGATAGCAGCAGTTTTAGCCGGCTATCGCCAGCCTCCTCTGGTGGTAGACCCGGTTTTAGTCAACCATCGCGGGCAGACGATGTTTGGGGCGGAGGTAGCGGCGGCTTATGGTCGCTGCCTGTTTCCACTGGCGGCGTTGATCACGCCTAACCGGCGGGAAGCGGAGGAGTTGAGCGGGCTGCGGGTGGAGGGGATGAATGCCGGCATCGCCGCCGCCCACCGCCTCTACGCCGCCTACGCCCGGCCCGTGCTGCTCAAAGCCATTCCCGACGGCGGCGAACTGGTAGACATCCTCCATGACGGGCAAATCACGCAGTTGCGCGCCCCGCGCCAGCAGACAACGCACACACACGGCAGCGGCTACAGTTACAGCGCGGCTGTGGCGGTATACCTGGCGCAGGGACGTCCGCTGCGGGAAGCAGTGGCGGCGGCGCACGCTTTTACGCAAAGAGCCA
>JAGVTM010000033.1 GCA_019136785.1 Chloroflexota bacterium
CCTACCATCTACTGGTACCGGTTTATCGCCATTGACGGCGCGGCTACCGCTTACTACGAGGATGACAATGCCCGCACAGGCGGCTGGGGCCAGACCTACGGCGACAGCCCGGACAATAGCTGGCAGTTGACCGTCCACGACCCCTCTTTTACCACGCCCGACTGGGTGAAGGATGCCGTCATTTACCAGATATTTACCGATCGCTTCCGCGACGGCGATGCCGGCAACAACACCCCCCCGGGCAGTTTCCACTACGACTTGCCCGATGGCTCCATTTTCCGCTCCAACCAATCCGACTGGAACTTCACCGTTTGCGACCCGCGCGAACAGGGCACAGACTGCACAGGCAAATGGGGCGAGAACTTCTATGGCGGCGACTTGCAGGGCATCCTGGACAACCTGGACTACCTGCAAGACCTGGGCGTGACCGCCCTCTACTTGAACCCCATTTTCGAGTCCCCCTCGAACCACAAATACGACACCACCGATTTCAGCCTGATTGATGACAACTTTGGCGATCTGATCTTGTTCCAGGAGTTGGCCACGGCAGCGCACGATCGCGGCATGAAGATCATTCTGGACGGCGTATTTAACCATACGTCCTCAGACAGCATCTACTTCGACCGTTACCTCCGTTACCCCGTGCCCGATGGCGCTTGCGAAAGCGAGAGCAGCCCGTACCGTGACTGGTACTACTTTGCAGCGGCTGCCGTGCCCGGCACGGGCGCCTGCGCGGGCGATACCAACTATACCTCCTGGTTTGGTTTTGACAGCCTGCCCAAACTGGACGCGACCAACCCCGCCGTGCGCGACTACATCTGGTCGGGCGGCCCGGACGCTATTGCCCGTTACTGGATGCAGTGGGCGGATGGCTGGCGGCTGGATGTCGGCGGCGACGTAGACCCTGGCGCAGCCAATGACCCGGCTAACGACTATTGGGAAGGCTTCCGCCAGGCGGTCCACGAAACCAACCCCGACGCTTACATTGTGGGCGAAGAGTGGGGCAACGGCAGTTCCTGGTTTATTGGCAACGAGTGGGACGCCACCATGAACTACCAGTACAGTTCCGCCATGCTGAGCTTCTGGCGCGACACCACTTTCATTGACAACGACCACAACAGCGGCAGTTCTGCCGGCACGCTCGCCCCCCTCGCTCCCTCCCAACTCGACGAACGGCTGCGCAACTGGCAGGAACGGTATCCCGCCGAGGCGTACTACGCCATGATGAACCTGCTGGGCAGCCACGACACCAACCGCGCCCTGATCATGCTGGACGAAGGCCCCGGCAAAAACGACGCCGCCCTCTACGACGATCCCAACTACGATTGGAGCGACGCCATTGAACGCCTCAAGGGCGTCGCCCTCCTCCAGTTCACCCTGCCTGGCGCACCCACCATTTACTATGGCGACGAAGTGGGCCTGGTCGGCCCCGCCACCAATGACGGCAGCACCCTGCAAGATGACCCGTACAACCGTATTCCCTACCCCTGGCTGGATGAAAGCGGCGCGCCCTTCTACACCCACTTGCAGACAGAAGCGGGCCAGGCCAACCTGCGGGATCAATACACGCTGCTGGCAAACACCCGCCAGGCGCACCCCGCGCTGCGCATCGGCAGCTTTGATACGCTGCTGGTAGACGATGCCAACAACGTCTACGCCTTTGGCCGAAAAATGGCGGACAACTCCGACGCTGCTCTCGTCCTCGTCAATCGCGCCGCGCTGCTGGAATCTATGGTGACGCTGGATGTCAGCGGCTACCTGCCCTATGGCGCAGAGTTTGTAGACGTTCTCAACGGCAACGCCGTGTATACGGTGGGTGGTTCAGGGCAGTTGGCAGTGAACGTGCCCGCCTTCTCTGGCGCGCTGTTGGTGCTGAACAACGCCCTCGCCGCGCCGCCCGCCGCCGTGGCCGACCTGGCGGTGACCGGCGAATCGAACGAGACGGTTGACCTGGCCTGGAGCGCCGCCGCCGGCGCTACCCGTTACGACGTTTACCGCAGTCTGGTCAGCGGCGGCGGCTATGAACTCGTGGGCAGTACAGCCAACACAACCTACAGCGACACCGGTCTGCAAAACGCCATTGCCTACTACTACGTCCTGGTTTCGGTGGATGAGGGCAGCGGCTTGACCAGCGGCTGGTCTAACGAAACCCTGGGCATTCCGCACCATGACCTGTCCACTGCCTGGTACAACTTGCAGTGGCCCCCGCAAATTACGCACACCATCAGCGCCCTGACGCCCACTGAGAACATCTACGGTCAGTTGTGGATTGACGGCTTCACCGGCGGCAGCGGCCCGGCCACAGGCATCTGGGCTGAAGTTGGCTACGGCCCACAAGGCTCAAGCGCTGCCGATCCCACCTGGGCCTGGAGCAGCATGAGCTACAACACGGCAGTGGGCAACAACGACGAGTACATGGGCAACCTGCTGCCAGAATGGGTAGGCGAGTACGACTATGTCACTCGCTGGTCCAGCGACGGCGGACGCTCCTGGTACTACTCCGACCTGAGCGGGCCAGGCGACAATGACAATCCAGGCCAACTGTTTGTCATTCCCAGCGACGATACAACGCCGCCCGCCGCCCCGCAAAATCTGACTGTAACCGGCACCACTGCCAGCAGCATCTTGCTCGCCTGGGACGCGAACAGTGACAGCGACCTGGTAGGCTACGAGTTGTATCGCCGCTTGCTGGGCGAGGTGGATTACGTTCGCCTGGCGGTGCTGGACGCCAGCGCCGTCGGCTACACGGATGACAACGTGGTTACAGGTAGTACTTACCAGTATTACTTGCTGGCTTACGACACCAGCTTCAACCGTTCTGACCCGTCCAACGGGGTGGAAGCCACCGCCGAAACGCTCTATGTGTCCGTGACCTTCCGCGTGGGCGTGCCGGCATACACCCCCGGAACCGTCTACATTGCTGGCGACATTCCCGAATTTGGTCCCTGGAACCCCGGTCTGGCCGCCATGACCGAGACAGACCCCAATGTCTGGGAATACACGCTGGACATTCTGGATGGCACGCAGTTGCAATACAAGTTCACCCGCGGCTCCTGGGAAACCGTCGAATCCTGGGGCTCCATCGTCTCCCTGGCTAACCGCAGCACCACAATTGAATACGGCGACGACGGCGTCCAGCTTGTGGACAACACTGCCACCGATTGGGGCAACGGCAGCGACAGCGACAAAGCCGTCCAATACTGGCGCGACCCGCTGGTCGTCAGCCACTACCCCGAGGCGGACGCCGTCAACGTGCCCGTAGACACGGAGATAAGCGTCACCTGGAGCCTCAGCATGACGGCGGACACGGACTTTGAGGTCATTGGTCCTGAAGGGAGCGTCAGCGGCACATTCGTCTATGACCCCGACGCCTGGATGGTCACCTTCACTCCAGACGCGCCTTTGACCCAGGCGGAGGTCTACACTGTCACCGTCGCCGGACAGACTTCTCCTGGGGTACCTGGCGCGGAATCAGGCGCGCAGCAGGTTCCCGTGCAATGGGCCTTCACCACCGCCGACGCCCCCACGTCCGTAGAATTGGTTGGCATTGACGGCGGCAGCGGCAGCGGCGATTGGTGGTTCGGCTGGATAGTCGCTATGATTCTGATTATCCTGGCTTCTGTGCTGGGACTGGTGGAGTTATGGCGACGCGGTTGGCTTTTCTGGGAATGGCTAGACAACCGCTTCCGCCGCACCTCACTGAGTTAACCATAACCCCAGGCAGCCTCTGCCCTCTCTGAAAGCCCCCTTCCCCCCTGCGGGAAGGGGGCCGGGGGGCTTCCCTTCCATAGGTTTTCCCCACCAGCCAAAGAGACAAACTCCTTCCCTTGCCAGGGACGGGGTAACGGTAGGCGAGTGCCGTACAGCGCCCTCGCCCTCTCCAAAAGCCCCCTTCCCCCTTGGGGGAACGGGGCTCGCAGGCTTCCCTCCCATGGGTTTCCCCCACCAGCTAAAGAGACAAACTCCTTCCCTTGCCAGGGACGGGGTAACGGTAGGCGAGTGCCGTACAGCGCCCTCACCCTCTCCAAAAGCCCCCTTCCCCCTGGGGGGAACGGGGCTCGGAGGCTTCCCTCCCATGGGTTTC
>JAGVTM010000138.1 GCA_019136785.1 Chloroflexota bacterium
GCCATTTTCTGTTTATTCTTGTTTGTGCTTGTGTTTGTGCCTGTGCCTATTACGATTGTACCGCCGGGGTGATGCCGGCATCTAAACCAAACCGTTCGTTGGCGCACACAATAGTTTTCATTTGGGAAGGAAAGTATGAGCAACTTGCACGCAGAATTTGAAGCAGCGGCGGCAGCGGCGCAGCAGTTACCCAGCCGCCCGGATAATGACACCTTACTGCAATTGTACGCCCTGTATAAGCAGGCCACGGCTGGCGACGCCAGCGGCAAGCGTCCAGGGTTCACGGATTTTGTGGGGCGGGCGAAATACGACGCCTGGGCCAAACTGCATGGCACAGCCAAAGAAACAGCCATGAAATCTTACGTGGAACTGGTGGCGAAACTGAAAGGGAGTTGAGTCTTCCTTGCCGGAACAAGGAAACGGGCTATAATTTTAGCTGCTACGGCGCTGTAGCTCAGTGGCAGAGCGGGGGACTCATAAGCCCTAGGTCACTGGTTCAAATCCAGTCAGCGCCATGATACAAAAGCGGGCCGTCCGGTTTTTCGAACTGGGCGGCTTTTTTTTTGAGGATGCGGGCAGAGAATGAGAGGTTCGGCGACACTGAGCCGCCTGGCGTGGTTGGTGGGGGGGATGATGGCGCTGCTGGCGGCAGCGGTGCAGCATTGGCCCCCACCCATCCAGGGCATAGACTTAAACCAGACGCGCCTGGATCGGGCGCTGCCCGCGCCACAAGGGGAGCAAGCGCTGCGGCAGACGTTTACGGCGCAGCGGGACGGGCTGCGGGAAGTGGAGCTGCTGCTGGTGCGAGCAGAAGCAGAGGAGACGGGGGGCGAATTTACAGCGATATTGGAGGATGATGCCGGCATTCTCCTGGCGCAACAATCCTGGCCCGCAGATAGCCTGCGTCATAACCAGGCGCTCACGCTGCGCTTCCCGCGCCAGCCCCATTCCGCCAACCGCCGCTACACCCTGACCCTGCAAGGGAGCGCCGCTAATCCGATCAGCGCCTGGGGTTACAGCCTGAACGTCATTCCCCAGGGCACGCTGCAAGGGAGCGATGGCGACGCTGTGCCAGCCGCTGCGCTGCGCCTGGTAACCCGTTATGAACTCGGTTGGGGCCAGGCTGTGGCCTGGCTGGGGCAAATGGTGTGGGCGCAGGGAGGGCAAATGCTGCTGGCGCTGGCTTTCCTGGCGCTGCCTGGCTGTTTGCTGCTGCCCCTGTTTCCCGCAGCGCGGCGCTGGGACAGCGCCACCTGGTGGGGGGCAGCCCTGGCTGTGGGCGCAGCCGTCTGGCCTCTACTCTGGTTCTGGTTGACCCTGTTGGGCGGGCGTTGGCGCGGCTGGGCCCTCTGGCTGGCGCTGATTGCGGGTTGGATCATCGTTCTGGCCCAAACCCGCCGCAGACACAGACAAAACAAAGCCCAGATCGCCAATGCCCCTTCCTTCTCCCTTCTTCCTTCTCCCTTCTCCCTTCTTCCTTCTCCCTTCTCCCTTCTTCCTTCTCCCCTCTTCCTTCTTCTGCTGCTTTCCCTGTGCCTGCGCCTGCTGGCGGTACGCGACCTGGCTTTCCCCCCCTGGGTGGACGCCAGCCGCCACGCTTTGATCACCCAGGTGATGGCGGACAGCGGGCAATTCCTGAACAGCTACCAGCCCCTATTGCCAGTGGAGCGGGCTCCTTATCATTATGGTTTTCATGCCATTGCGGCCAGTCTTAAGCTGATGGGAGGGGGGGAACTGCCGGCATTGCTGCTGTACCTGGGGCAACTACTCAACGGGTTGGCGCCACTGGTGATTTATGCCGCTACCTGGCTGGTGACGCGACATCGCGGCGGCAGCCTGGCCGCCGCCTTCCTGGCGGCTGTCCCCTTTTTCTTCCCGGCTTATTACGCCACCTGGGGCCGCTTCACGCAACTGGCGGCGACGCTGATTTTGCCTGTGCTGCTGGCGCTAGTGTGGCAAATGCTGCGCGGTGGGCCGGGCTGGCGGCGGGGGTGGTGGCTGGTGGGGGTGTTGGTTGCCGGCATTTTCTTCATCCACTTTCGCGTCTTCTTGCTGGCCCTCCCCTTTGTGGGCCTCGTCTGGTTGTGCAGCCGGGGGCGGCGCGGGCGCTGGCTGCTGGCGGCGGCTGGTCTGTCCCTGGCGCTGACGCTGCCCCGCTGGCTGCAGCTGCTGCGCCTTAACCGCGGCGCGCGGTTAGCCTCAGCCATTCCTGGTTACAACGAATTTCCGCTGGGGTACGTGCAAGCCGGCTGGGAGCGCTGGTTCCTGGCTGCCGCGGCTATTGGTCTGTTGTTGGCGCTCTACGCCGCTGCGCGGCGGCGCGCCTGGGCGTATCTGCCACTGACGCTGGCGCTGTGGGTGGGCAGCGTGCTGGCGATTATCTCCGGGCGGCTGCCGGGTCTACCCGCTTCCTGGCTGGTCAACCTGAACAGCGCCTACATTACCTTGTTTGTCCCCCTGGCCTGGTTGTCTGGCGTGCTGGCCTGGCGCGGCGCGCGCTGGCTAAACCACCAACGCGCGGCGGCGCAGGTTGGCGCGCGGCTGCTGGCAGGCGGCGTCCTGACCGGGCTGCTCCTTTTTGGCAGTCGCCAACAAATCACCATCCTCAATGAGCAGACTATTCTGGCGCAAGCGCCTGACGCGGCTGCCTTGCGCTGGCTGGCAGCGCATACGCCCCCAGCAGCGAATGTAGCCGTCAGCAGTTGGCGCTGGTTGGGCAGCGCCTGGGCGGGCAGCGATGGGGGCGCCTGGATTTTGCCTCTGACGGGGAGGCAGACCACGACGCCGCCGGTAGATTACATTTATGATCGGGAACTGGCGCTGCAAGTGGCTGCATTTAACGAAACGGCGTCACCGATCACCGATTGGTCTGCGCCGGCTGCGGCTGATTGGCTGCGGCAGCAGGGCGTGACGCATATCTTCGTTGGCGTCAAAGGCGGCTTCTTCGACCCCGCTGCCCTCAGCCGTAACCCGCAGCTAACGCTGCTTTACAGCGAAGCGGGAGCATTTATCTTTGCTCTGAAACCCCCAACACATTCGTCACAACCGTCATCTCGTCAATCCTGCAATGCAGCCATGTCTCGCATCAATTCAGCTTCGATTTCTTCGGCAGGGTAGTTGGCAATCGGCACGCACTGCCGTCCACACATTTCGAAGAACTCCACGCGAGACATGCCGGCTAGTTCCGCAGCCTTCCCTGACAAGGGGCGCTGCGCGCCGTCGCCCTGGCAATATAACGCAGAGCGTCATATTTCTTGCCCACCGTTCTGGATGCCGTTATAATCCTGTCGCAGTAAGCATATAATCCAGAGAGAGTTACCTCTATGCTCGATTTTTCCCTCACGGATGAACAACTGGCAGCAGCCAACATGGTGCGGAGCTTCGCGGAAAAGGAAGTGTACCCCACCCTCAAGGAATATGATCGGCAGCAGGCTATGAACCCGACGGTGCTGCCGCGCATGGCGGAGTTGGGCATCCTGGGGATTAACATTCCCGTGCGCTATGGCGGGCAGGGGTATGATTACGTCACCCTGGGGCTGGTGTGCGAGGAACTGGAGCGCGTGGATTCGGCGCTGCGGGTGATCATGTCCGTGCACATGGGGCTGAACAGCATGGGGCTGCTGCAGTGGGGCACAGAAGCGCAGAAGGAACAGTTCTTAACGCCGCAGGCCAGAGGCGAACGGTATGCAGGCTTTTGCCTGACGGAACCTGGCGCAGGCTCCGATGTTGCCGCCATGCGAGCCACCGCGCGCCGCGACGGAGATGATTACATTCTGAACGGCGAGAAGATGTGGATCAGCCTGGCGACAAAGGCGCATCACTTTCTTTGGGTAGCCAAGACGGACGCGGAGGCGCGTCCGGCGCACGCCGGTCTGACGGCGTTCCTGGTGCAAACGGGTATGCCAGGGGTCACTACAGGCGATATTCATGGCAAATTGGGGGTGCGGGCGGGTTCGACCGGTTGGGTGCACTGCGATGATGTGCGGGTGCCGGCATCGCACCGCATCGGCGAAGAAGGCGAAGGGTTCAAAATTGCTATGAGCTGCCTGGACAATGGACGTTACACCGTCGCCGCCGGG
>JAGVTM010000023.1 GCA_019136785.1 Chloroflexota bacterium
GCGCCTCTGCGCCCAAAATTGCCCATAAAAATGAGTGTCAGCCCCGCCTGCGGTGGGGCTGACACCCACCACGATGAAGTGCAGCGCAACCTCCTCAACCCTGTACTGAACAAAACGGTGCGAACGGCGCCCCTATTAATAGATAGGCGGATTGGGAACGAAAACAAACCAGGTCAGGTAAACCACGACGCCCAGCAGCGTAGCCGCCATATATAACGTGTAAGCCACACGCATATACGGCTTATACCTCTTGAACTTCAAGCGCGCAATCATCAGATTGTTGCCCCGCAGCACCACAAAGTTGCCAAAGACAAAAGCCAGGAAGCCCACGCCGGCATGTATCGAGGTGATCCAATAAAAGTAGTCAGGGCGGGGACGCGGGGCCGCCAGGTCGCGCACCACAAAATCACGATAAGGCAGCACCATCAGCCACAGCACCAGAATCACATTCAAAATAGCGCCGCTCGTCTGCACCCAGCGGTGCGTCTCATACCGCCCCCGCCGCGCCAGCCATGCGCCCACAGTGAAAGTAAGCGCCACCAACAGACTCAGAACCAACGTCATGTCCGCGGCAAAATTGCCGGCAGTGCCCAAAAACCCATCCGAGTGCAACAACTCCACCATAGTCAATTCCTCCTATTTGCCTGGGGTAATACCGCAGACTGACCGCCAGAGCCACACCTCTGGTCGCTCACCTGTGAATGCCAGGGAATTACAAACAGCACGACGCCTCCATTCTATGGCAAAATCACCCCGCCTGGTAGACATTGGCGTCACTCCCCCCAATTCTCCCCTCCCCCCCGATCTGCCGCTGAATCCCCTCACCCTCGCCCTCTCTAAGAAGCCCCCTTCTCCCTTCAGGGGGAAGGGGGATGGGGGTTTGTTCTTGGAGGTATCCTCACTCCCGTTTACCGAATCACTTTCTCAAACTACAAAAGCCCCAGGAAGAAAGAGAAAAGGGCGTCACGTTGGGGCCAAAAAGGGTATAATCCAGCTATGTTACTTATCCTGACGCACGAAAACGGTGATTTTGACGCAGTAGCTTCGCAGTTGGCAGCCCATAAATTATACCCGGAAGGGGTACCCCTGCTGCCACGGCGGGTCAATCGAAATGTCCACCAGTTTCTGGCCCTGTATGGCGGCTCATTGGGCTTTGTCCGTATGGAGGAATGGCGGCGCAAGAAGGTAGACGATATTGTACTGGTAGACACACAGTCGCTGCCTAACGTGCGCGGCGTCAAGCCCGGCGTCAGCGTGCGCGTTTTTGACCATCATCTGCCAGGCGAAACGCCCCCCTTCTGGACCGTGCATTACCAGCCTGTCGGAGCCACAGCCACCATGCTGGTGGAAATGCTGCAAGCCGCCGGACTGACCCTTTCGCCCGAAGAAGCGACGCTGCTGTTGCTAGGCATCCACGAAGATACGGGCTCGCTCACCTACGATACTTCCACCATGCGCGATGCCCAGGCCACAGCCTGGTTGATGACCCAAGATGCGCAGCTTAACATCGTGCGCCGCTTTTTGGAGATTCCCCTCACCCAGGAACAGCAGGTGCTTTATGCGCAGCTACAAATGGGCGCAGAGTGGCTGACCATTGAGGGACAGAGCATCTTGCTGGCTTCAGCCAAGGCGCCACCTCGCTTTGACGATGAAATTTCCAGTGTGGCCCACCGCATGAGGGACGCTTTGGTGCCAGACAGTTTGCTGGTTTTAGTCGAACTGGCCCAACACGTGCAGTTAGTAGCCCGCAGCAGCACCGATCAGGTGGATGTTGGCGCGCTGGCCACAGCGTTAGGGGGTGGGGGACACAGTCGCGCCGCCGCCGCCATGATCATGGACACAACCCTGGACGGCGCGCGCCAGCGGGTGCTAGAGAAGCTGCCGCAGGTCATCAAACCTATGGTCAAAGTGGCGCAGTTGATGTCGCACGGCGTCACGACGGTAACTGCCACTGCCACTGTGGCAGCAGCGGCAGATCAGATGCGGCGCCTGGGGCACGAGGGCTATCCGGTGATAGATGAGCAAAACCAGATCATTGGTCTGCTGACGCGACGAGCCGTGGATCGCGCCATGAGCCACCAATTGGGCGATCTGGCGGTGCATCAGGTCATGCAGGCTGGTCAGGTAATGGTCTATCCCGATGACAGCGTGGAGCGGGTGCAGCAGCTAATGATTGAAGAAGGGTGGGGCCAGATCCCGGTGGTAACACGAAGCCAGCCGCCGGAACTATTAGGGATTGTCACCCGCACCGATTTGCTAACGTTGTTGTCGCAGCCAGCGCGTCCGGCGCGCCAACCCAACATGCGCCAGCTTATGTCCCGCATGTTGCAGCCTGCCGTCTGGCAAATGGTACAGGCCATCAGCCAGGTAGCCGCCGCTCAGGGGATTTCTCTCTACTTTGTGGGGGGGCTGGTGCGCGACTTGTTGTTGGGTAAACCCTCTGTGGACATTGACATGGTGGTGGAAGGGGACGCCATTGTGCTGGTATCGGTGCTGCAAGCTCAGTATGGCGGCGACTTGCGCACCCATACGCGCTTTGGCACAGCCAAGTGGCTGATGTCTCCCCAGGTGTGGCAGGCGATTGCGCTAGAACAGCCGCAGCAGGACGTTCCCGAAAGCATAGACTTTGTCACCGCCCGCACCGAGTTTTATGCCCGCCCCACGGCTTTGCCAGAAGTCGCCCGCAGTTCCATTAAGCTCGACCTGCATCGCCGCGATTTTACGATTAACACCCTGGCAGTGCGCCTGGATGGGGCGCACCTGGGGCAGTTGCTGGACTTCTACGGCGGGCAGCGCGACCTGGAGCATGGCGTGATTCGCGTGCTGCACAGCCTGAGCTTTATTGAC
This sequence comes from Chloroflexota bacterium, assembly GCA_019136785.1. Taxonomy (GTDB): domain Bacteria; phylum Chloroflexota; class Anaerolineae; order Promineifilales; family Promineifilaceae; genus JAGVTM01. Next base: position 2,848 of record JAGVTM010000023.1, read on the forward strand.
GATCCTACGCGCATTTTGCGGGCGGCGCGCCTGGAACAGCGGCTGGCGTTTGTGATTGAGGAACGTACGGCGGAGTTAATTGCCGATGCCTTACCCATGCTGCTGCGCATCACCGGGGATCGGATTCGCCATGAGATTGAACTGGCGCTGCAAGAGGCCGAGCCGGAGCGGGTGCTGGCGCGGCTGGGGGAGCTTGGCGTGCTGCGTGTGCTGCATCCCCAGTTAACCTGGCAGCCAGAGACAACAGAAAGCTTTACACAGGCGGCATCGCTCTTTGCCCACCCGCTGTGGCAGCCCACTTTACGCCCGCAAGACCTGGTGGTGGTTTATTTTATTTTGTGGTTACTGCCGCTGCCGGCAGCGGTGCAGACGGGCGTCATGAACCGGCTGCGCGTGCGCAAGACAACCCAACAGGACATGGAAGCCGCGTGCAGCTTACGGCGCGGCCTGGCGCAGCTTGCGCCTGATTGCCGTCCCAGCGAGGTCGTGCGGCTGGTTCGCGCCCACGCCGCCAGCGTGCGGGTGCTGGCAACGGTCATGGCCAGGCTGCTGGCGGAGCGCAAAACAGCCGCAGCTCAGCTCATTCAGCAATATCAACAAGCGTGGCGACATATTACCCCTGCCCTGAACGGATATGATTTGATAGCTATGGGGGTAGAGCGAGGCCCCCAAATGGGCGACTTGCTGGATCAACTGCTGGCTGGTCGGCTGGACGGCTCTATTGACGATGAAACAGCCGAACGGGCGTTAGTGCAGCAATTTCTGGCTGCCCAGTCCGCCGCGGCGCCTGGAGTCCAGGATTAAAACGTTATGCTGCCAGCAGCCTGTCGGAGAACCGTACAAATGGGATGCCGATGACGCCGGGTATCACCCCATTAAATCGTGACAATCTCTTCAACCAGATCTCGGTTCCATAAAACGGGCAAACAGGAAGCGGCGCCAGGCAATTTTGGGCGCGGTAACACCCCAGTAAATCGTGGTGATCTCTTTAACCGCCTACTGACCCCGCAAAGCGAGCGCGGACGCATCGTCCGGCGGCATCGGCGACGGGCAATTTTGGGCGCGTCTGCGCCCAAAATTGCCCATAAAAATGGGTGTCAGCCCCACCGCAGGCGGGCTGCCGCCTGAGCTCGCAGTTTGTCGGAAAAGTTTTTATAGCCCGCTGATGACGCTGATAAAGCGCAGATTGGATGGAATCATCAGGGCTAAACCGGCTCTTATCCGCGGCT
>JAGVTM010000129.1 GCA_019136785.1 Chloroflexota bacterium
AGAAGCGGTCGGGCACAAGATGATGCCCTGGCTGCCAGTATAGACCAGCTTGAAGGCCTTTTCAACCAGGTGAAAGAATGAAGTTTGACGAGTTTCTGTTGGAGGCGCTGCGCAGGGCGCGGCGGGTGGCGGTGTTGACGGGCGCGGGTATTTCGGCGGAGTCGGGCATTCCTACGTTTCGGGAGGCGCAGACGGGGTTGTGGGCGCAGTATGACCCGCAGGAACTGGCGACGCCGCAGGCTTTCCGGCGCAATCCGCGCCTGGTGTGGGAGTGGTACGCCTGGCGGCGGCAGTTGGTGACGCAGGCGGAACCCAATCCGGGTCACCTGGCGTTGACGGCGCTGGCGGGTTTTGTGCCGCAGTTAACGCTGATCACGCAAAATGTGGATGGTTTGCACCAGCGGGCGGGCAGCGCGGGGGTGATTGAGCTGCACGGGAACCTGACGCGCTATATTTGCTTTGACAGGCGGCATCCTGTTTCGGCCTGGGCGGAGACGGATGAAGTGCCGCCACGCTGCCCGCTTTGTGGCAGCCGGCTGCGCCCGGACGTGGTGTGGTTTGGCGAGTCGCTGCCGGCGGAGGCGCTGCGGCAGGCGGCGACTGCCGCCAGAAGCTGCGATTTGTTTTTGTCGGTGGGTACGTCGGCATTGGTGCAGCCGGCAGCATCGCTGCCGCTGGAGGCGCGGCAGCAGGGGGCGATGGTGGTGGAAGTCAATCCAAAAGAAACGCTGTTGACGCCTTACGTTTCTGTTTATGTGGCGGGGCGGGCTGGGGAGGTGTTGCCGGCATTGCTGCGCGCTGCCTGGCCCTCCGCCGCCGAAAACGGGCTGCCGGGGTAAGGGAATTTCACCGCTAAGACGCGAAGGGCGCAAAGAAAAAGCAAGGGAGCCTGGCATTTCTGGCGTCTTTGGCGGCGGATGATAGGAATATCAGGCGACTTTCCATAATATGGGGGATCGTCTATACTATTCATATGTCGCGGCCTGAGTCTAAACCTGCCGATACCGTCCGCATTCCCCTGGGGCTGGCTCTCATTCTGGTGGGGCTGGTGGTTGTGCTGGGGGGTGTGTTGTGGTGGGCTATGGCGCCGGTCGCTTTGCCAGAGCGGTTGGCGCTGGCGGCGGCGCCAGCCGATGTTGCGCCAGTGACTTTACCCACGCCGCTGCCGCTGGCAACGACGGCGCTGCAAACGGAGAACTGGCGCACAGGGGTGTATTTGCCGGCATCGCCGCTGCCGGCAGAACTGCCTTCTCTGGCGGCTGCCAGTCTGGCCCCGCGTCTGGCGTCCCGCCCGCCGCTGCCGGATCAGCCAACGCGGCTGGTCATTCCACGCATTAACCTGGATGCGCCCGTTACGGCTATTGGTCTGGAGATGGTGCAGAACAATGGGCAATCTTATCTCCAATGGGCTGTGCCCAACGCACCTGTGGCGGGCTGGCATGACAGCAGCGCCCGTTTGGGTCAGGGCGGCAACGTGGTTTTGAACGGGCATCATAATATCTACGGTGAGGTGTTTCGGGATCTGGCGCGCCTGGAAATAGGGGATGAGGTGGTTGTGTATGCCGGGGACGTGGCTTTCCGTTACCAGGTGAATCAGGTAGAACGATTGCCAGAGAATGGGGAATCGGAGGCCGTGCGGCTGGAAAATGCGCGCTGGATTGAGCCAACTGCCGACGAGCGGTTGACGCTGATTACCTGTTGGCCCTATACGGGCAATTCGCACCGGTTGGTAGTGGTGGCGCGCCGCGATGGATGAAAATATCATCACAGATTTCACAGATTGAGCAGAACTTGTCCTGAGCGCGGACGGCTGCCGTCCGTCGTCGAAGGAATGGGCGGGTTGCCAACCCGCCCTACGATACACTATTTTCGAAGGAGGTTATTATGAAGGTCAAGGGCTATTTTATTGGTATTCTGTTGATATGGTGGGTTGTTTTTGCCGGCACAGCCCTGGCGCAAGAGCCGAGGCCCACGCCAACCAGTATCCCCAATAATACGGCGGCGGAAACGAGCGACGCGCCATTGAATGGTTCCATTCGGGGCACGGTGTACCAGGACGGCAACGCAGATGGCAAGTGCGGCGCGGGCGATGCGGTGGTAGCGGGCGTACCCATTCGCTTTAGCAGCGGCGGCAATACGCCCATTTATCTGCAATCGGGCAGCAACGGCACTTATGGGCTGGTGGCTGTCAGCTACGCCACCTGGCAGGTGAGCGCCGAGCCGCCGGCGGGCTGGGTCGTCTCTTCGGCTAAAACTATTGAGGTGACGTTGGTCAACGAAGATGGCAAGAAGATTGCCCTGGGCGTGGACTTTTGCCTGGCGCAGGCGGGCACAGGCGGCGGCGGCGGCGCGACGACGCTGCTGCCGGCAGCCGGCGCACCTGTTGCTCCCACGCTGTTAGGTGTCATCCTGGGCGGGATGCTGCTCGTGGCTGGCGGGTTGGGGCTGGAGTGGCGACGGCGGCAGAACGGATAAAGCCGCGCGGGGCGCACTGTGTATCGCCAGAGTTTTCGCTTACCCCTTCGCGCCGCGATAGCCATTGGATTGGTTATCGTGGTGACTATTCCTTTGTGGGCGATCCGCGACGTTTTAACGCTGGCTAACTTTTCGCTCATTTATCTGCTGTTGACGTTGATCATTGCCGTTTGGCTGGGCACGTTCCCATCGGTGACGGCGGCGCTCATCAGCTTCTTCTGTTTCAATTTCTTTCTGATCAAACCCTACTACACCTTAGCTGTCGAAGATCCGCGCGAACTGCTCGACCTGTTCATCTTTTTGCTGGTGGCCCTGATTACGGGGCAGTTAACAGCCTACGCGCGGCAGCAGGCGGAAGTGGCGCGGCATCGCGCCCGCGAGCAGTTTATCCTGTACGAACTTAGCAGCGCTTTTAACCGCCTGCATGATCGGGAAGACATTTACCAGACCTTGCAGACTGTTGTGCGGGAGAATTTGCCTGTTAAAGAGTGCGTCGTCCTATCCACCCGCGAAACGGCGCCGCCCAATGCCCGCCAGACGACCGTTTATCTGTTCATTGGCGTCCACGAACAGGTGTATGGGACGCTGTGCGTGGGTTTTGAGTCTGCCCCGAATGAATCGCAGCGGCGGTTTCTCATGGCTTGCGTGGTGCAGGCTGCTATGGCTTTGCAGCGGATTGATCTGGCGGAGGATGTGCAGCGCAGCCAGGCGGTCAAAGAAGCAGACAGGTTAAAGACGACGCTGCTGCACGCCGTCTCCCACGATTTACGCACACCCATTACCATCATCAAGACGGCTGCCAGCAACTTACATGCGCTGCCGGAGCAGCTCTCTCCAGCCGAAAAGCAGGAAATGGCGCGGGTAATTGAGCAGGAGGCGGATAACCTGAACCGGCTGGTAGGGAATCTGCTGGATATGTCCCGCTTACAGGCGGGGGCGCTGGTGTTAAACGAAGATTGGACGGCTGTTTCGGAGATTGCGGGGGATGTGGCGGCGCTGGCATACCAGCGCTACCAGTCTGCCCGCATCCGGCTGAATTTTCCCGACGATATGCCGCTGGTGCGCTGTGACTATGGGTTAATGCTGCAAGCATTGGGCAACATTGCCGACAACGCCTTGCGTTACGAACCAGAAAACAACCAGGCAGAGATTCGGGGCGTTTTTGACGCTCACGAAGTGTGGCTGGAGGTTGTTAATCATGGGCCAACGATTCCCGCGGCGGAAAAGAAGATCATTATGGAACCGTTTAGCCGTGGCGGGGATGGGCACGTGGGGTTGGGGTTAGCCATTAGCCAGGGGATTGTGGAAGCGCATCATGGTCGCATCTGGGTGGAGGATACGCCGGGGGGCGGGGCTACTTTTATCATTGCGCTGCCGCGTTCGCCCATGACGGATGAATCAGATGTTGATCTTGATCGTGGATGACGAGCCGCAAATCCGGCGGCTGCTGCAAACGGGTTTGACGGGCTACGGGTACGAGGTGGCTCTGGCTGCCGATGGCGCGGCGGCGCTGCTGGCGATGACGCAATACCAGCCCGACCTGGTCATGCTGGATATTGCCCTGGGCAGCCCGCCGGATGGGTTGGAGCTATGCCGG
>JAGVTM010000449.1 GCA_019136785.1 Chloroflexota bacterium
AAACTGATTTGAGCATGGGTAGATATAGGCATCGTTTTTACTCCTTTGGTGAAAATGACTTCTATTCTACCTCATCCCCATATATGGGTCTATCCCCTGGATTCCCAAAGAACCATCCCTGAAAGCGCTGCTAATACTGCCGTCAACGCAGCGCCCAAGATAAGGATACGATTGTCCCAGGGCGGAGGCAACAGCGGCTGCACTGCCAGACTAAACCCCCATAAGGCACCTGTTAATATCAATATCACCAACGCGGCAATCAACCAGGTTCGTCTTTTCATTATCGTTACCTTTACCTGACCATCATGCAGCTACAATGGGCGGGTTACCAACCCGCCCTACGAAAAGCGCACCCCGTAGGGCGGGTTGGCAACCCGCCTCCGTAGGGCTATTCCCCCCTAACGCAGCCGCAGTTCTTGATAAGCATAAATCTTATACGGGTAAACAATGCCGTTTAGCGCCGCCAGCGCGGGCCAGTCCAGCCCAAAACGAGCCGCCACTGCCGCCAGGGTGTCGCCCGGCTGCACCAGATAAACCGACGGGGTTATGGCTGGCGCGCTGCCGGCATCCAGCCGCAAAACCTGCCCCGGATAAACAATATAAGGCGGCGTCAGACCATTCAACTGCGCCACCGCCAGCCAATCCAACCCCAGGCGGCGGCAGATTTGCGCCAGGTATTCGCCCGCCTGCACCGTGTAGGTTTGCGCTCCCGCAGCGCTGTGGTCATAGATAGGAGCCGCGCCGCCCCCCGTAGGCACTCGCAGCGTCTGCCCCGCATAAATTATGTACGGCGACGTCAACTGGTTAAGCTGCGCCAGCACGGGCCAGGTCGTATTAAAACGGACAGCAATAGAAGCCAACCGGTCGCCCGCCTGCACCGTATAGCTGGTCTGCCCGGCAACCGGAGGCGCAGCAACCGCGCTCACCGCGCCTGCCAACGTGCTGGCGGGCAGCCGCGCCAGCACCGCCATGTTGCCTAACACCGCCCAAGACGTAAGAAAATCGGCCGTGCGGTAATATTCCGTCTGACCGTTACTGGCGTTTATCAGCGCCACGCTGCTCGGCGTGTACCCCACAAACAGAAACGTATGCTCAAACGGCGCCACCGTCGTCTGCCGCCCATCCGCCGCCGTGTACACCTGCGGCGCGCCCGCCCACACATTGCCCACCAGCCAGACGATAGCCGGACGCCCGGCGGCAGCCTCGGCGCGCAAATCGTCCAGCCCTAGCCCGCGATAAGCGGCGGCATCCAGCCCATACGCCCGCAGCCGCTGCGCCACCGGTTCGGCGTGGACGCCATAATCATACGGCGGCGTGCGCCCCCAGGCCCCATACGGGCTGCCCACAAAGCCCACGTCCGGGTTGTCGGAGCGGGGCAGGCTCGCCAGGAACTCCGCCTCGCTCACGCGCACCCCCCAATAAGCCGCCAGATCCGCCGCCGAGCGGGATTCGCAAGAGAGCGGGTAAGCCTGGGCGCGCCCCACCACCCCCTGAACCAGCGCCGTATCCGGCAACTGCGCCGCCCCCACCACAGCGCCGCCGCCCGCCACAACCAGCCATAGCAAAACCAAAACCCGTCGCATCATCCCTGTCCTGACCTTGTCGCCGGAATAAAAATCCGCAGCGCCATTTTCTAAGTAATTGTCCAGAAACAAGTTCGTAGTAACGGCTTTAGCCGTCCAAACCGTTAAAGCGGTTACTACGAACCCCAATTGCCAGGTTATTTACGGACAGTTACCAAAGTAACGCCATTTTCCAAAAGGGCGCGGCAAACTGACAGTTTGCCCTACATTTTCCTCCACGCCCCCGCGTCTCCGCGTGAGATGCTCTATTGTAGCCGAATGCTTCCCATTTTGGGGAAAGGAACATAAAATGGGGGGGAGGGGAGAAAATGGTTAATTGGTGAATGGTTAATTGAGGAGGTAGACAGGTATGTGGCGACGTGTATTGTTGGCGGTGGGGTTGTTGATTTTGGTGACAGGGGGATTGTGGGCAGTCAGGGGACAGATGCCGGCAGAAGCCAGCGAAGTTCAAGTGGTCTATCAGGTGGGCGCCGGCAAGGCGGACGTGACGCCCACCGATTGGGAGACGCGCATTTATTGGATGGCCGGCTACGGCGCATTCCGCGCCGCCACGTCGGTACATGACCCGCTGATGACGCGGGTATTGGTGATTGACGATGGCAGCACGCCCCTGACCATTGTCACATTCGACCTGTTGGGCATTACATCGGACGACGCCGACGCTATTCAAGGGGTGATTGCCGCCCAACTGCCGCAGTTGGCGGGCCACATTCTGGTCCACGCCACGCACCAACACGAGGGCCCCGACACCATCGGCATTTGGGGCGGCGCCGGCAGCCCGCCGTTTGGCAACCCGCGTCCGCAGGATTACATGGATTACCTGGGAACGCAAGCGGCAGCGGCGGCGCAGCAAGCCTGGGACAGCCGCACCCCGGTCAGCGTCACCTTTGCCAACATTCAGCACGACCCGCTGCTGGACGACCTGGTGCAGGATTCGCGCACGCCGCAGGTGTGGGACCCCTACGCCCGCCTGATCGTCTTCCACGACGGCGGCGGCAACCCGGTGGCTACGCTGGTCAATTGGGCCAGCCACCCCGAAGTGTTGGGGTCGGAAAACCAGGCGATGACGGCAGATTTTGTGAAGTGGGTGGTGGATGAGATTGAGGAAAATTACGGCGGCGCCGGCATTTTCGTCAACGGCGCCATTGGCGGGCTGCTTTCCAGCAACGGCGGGGACGTCTTGCCCGACCTGCCGGACGACAGCTTTGAGAAGGCGGAAGCGGTGGGGCGGCAGTTGACGCAGCGGTTGATGGCTCAGTTAACCAACCCCGGCCCCAACGACATCATCGCCACCTACCAGACGCTGCCGCCGCTGCAGTTCACCACCCGCGAATTTTATCTGCCCGTGGAAAACAAGGCGTTGCTTCTGGGGCAGGCGTTGGACCGCATCCCCAAGCAGATGTATCGCCAGTTCCAGATTCCGCCGCAGGAGTGGCGGCGCACCGATCCGCTGGCAAAATACACCAACACCGAAACAAACTTCATCCGTATTGGTCCCGCCGCCATCCTGACGGTGGGCGGTGAGTTGTACCCGGAACTGCTGGTGGGCGGCATTGAGCCGATTGGTATTCCCCCTTTCAACACATTCCCACCCGAACCCCCGCTGGTCAACAATCCAGGCTTCGCGCCCTATGATTTCCAGTTCTTCTTTGGCTTGACGAACGACTATATCGGCTACATCATCCCCATTTCGGAATGGGATGGCTGGGAAGGCGGGCAGTACGGCGAGGATTTCGCCCTGTCGCACGACGAGGGCTTGATCCTGTCTTACAATCTGCACCTGCTGATGTTGGGGTATGAAACGGGCGAGTATCCGGCGGAAATGCCGGCATTCTGGCCCCCCTCCCTGCCCTGATAGGGCGGGTTGGCAACCCGCCCCTTATCCCCAAACGCCTATTGCGGCAGACTGGTCAAGTCCCACAGCCGCGTGCGGTCGCGCAGCACACGCAGCCGCTTCAGCAGGCTGCGCGCGGCGTCGGGACTGTCCACCGCCTTATCCACGCTGTACGTGCGGTATTCGCAAAACGTGCGCGTCACTTCAATCACGGAATACCCCCAATGGTAGCCGTCAAAGAAGCGCACGTGCGGGTTGAGCAGGCGCACCAACCCCTCGCCAATCTCAAACGGCAGCCCCAAATCCGCCAGCACTTCGCCCACGTTGGAGGACGTGACGGCAGGCGTCATAAACTCCACGCCCAGGACGTTATTGGGGTCGTTGTTGTTGTGGTCGTCGTAGTTGAGTTTAAGGTAGCCCGCCATGTAAGCGTGCAAATCGCCCGTGAGCACGACCAGGTTTTTCATGCCGGCATCCCGCACCTGCGTCAAAATCTGCTGCCGTTCATACTCATACCCATCCCAGGCGTCCAGGTTTAAGAAAATGTCCCCGTTGGGATTTTCCGGGCGGGGGATAACCAACTGCATCTGGATCACCTCATTCCCCCACAGCTTCCAGATGGCGGGCGAGTTGAGCATACCGTCTACCAGCCAC
>JAGVTM010000150.1 GCA_019136785.1 Chloroflexota bacterium
CAAACGTGGTGAAGTCGTTGTCGTTCAGACGCTGCGATACGGTGGCGAACGCTTCGGTGGGCGTATACGCTTGCCACAGCGGGCGGGGCAGACCAGACGGGGTGTAGAAGAAGAGGAAGTTGCTGCCTTCGTCCCGGCTGATAGCCGTGCTAATCCAGCCGCCCGTGTAGTAGTTGAACAGACATTCAGTCGGCTCGCCAAGCTGCCAGATGGGGGAGGCTTCGGCGGCTGTCTTGTAGTCGCGGATGACCGTAAAGCCAATGTTTTCCAGTTGGTTGGCGAAGTAATCGCCAATCTGCGTGCGCTCATCTTCGGTGCGGATGAGGCCAATCAGTTCCACGGGAGCGCCATTATAAGTCCACTTACCGTCTGTCAGAGTAGCGCCCAACGCTTCCATTTCGGCGGCAATCACTTGCTGCGCCTGATCAGGATTGTAGGCGTACTTGGCTTCAATGGCCCGGATCTCTGCCGCCAGACGCGCGCGGTCAGCCGATGCGCCGTTGATGGGCACATAGCGCACCGAGCCCAGGCCGCCCATGATCTCCGCCACCAGGTAGTCGCGGTCAATCAGCCAGTTTGTGGCTTCGCGAATCTTGGGCACGGAGAATGGGTTGAGCTTGGTAGCGTCAGCGCAGACCGCCGGGTTGTAAGTGAATTCATTGTAGGAGCCGTAGGAACTCTTGTACTTCAACTGCTCCGAATCCAAAATGCGCTGGAAGGTGCCGGGGGAGGCAATCGTGAAAGCGTAAACATCAATGTCGCCGGCTTCCAGACGAGTAATGGCCGCATCGGGGTTGGGTTCCTCAACGACGACCACCGTGTCCACCCAGGCGCCGTTGCGGTCAACGGGCACGGGGGTGGGCATCACTTCTTCGACCACCACGCGGGTGACTTCCACGGCTACTTCTTCCGTGACCACGCGCGTGACTTCCACAGGCTGCCCTTCGACGACATCGGTTTCCGTCACGATGCGCGTCACTTCGACCACCTGTGGCTCCTGCCCGCAGGCTGCCAGTACGGCGCTGACAACCAGCAGGAACGCAACAAACAACAGTCTTCTCTTGTGCATTGTTTTCCTCCTAACAAGGTTGAAAGAAAAATAGACCAATCAGGCCGCTGCGTCTCTGCCGCAGACGGCATTGTCATTTACCTAAATCTGGCCCGGGATATAGGCGTTCCACCCTGAATACCAAAGAATGACAGGAAGTTGGTAGGCGTTGAAAGCAGCCACAGCCGGGCGCATGTGCGCGGAGCCTATACTGTTTCAACAATTCAACAAGGTTTGTCTGGCTAGATTTGTCAAGCGCAACACACCTGATGCAGCGATAGCGCTGGTAGATAGCGAAAGGCTCCTGACTATGTCTTGCATCGCCGTTTAACCGTACAGCCTGTCATCTTTAAGTGGGCCAACTGTTGACAATGAGAAAGGGTGCGCTGGTGGTTGGGTGTTCTGGGTGAGCAAACCCGATTGTGGCACAGTGGCTTGCTCTCCAGGCGCACTACCGTCCCATTTTACCCTTTTGAAAGCAGTTGCGCCAACATCTCTTGCGCCTCACTTTCCGTCCGCGCCCTACCCTGTGCACCGGGACAGACCGGACGCCGCCAATGGACCGGGTGGCCGTCCATTTTCGCTAATGTCACCATTATAACACTATTCTGCCCCTAAATGCAACCACTTTTGTCACTTGCCAAATCCGAACCTTTGCCCCATTGCACACCCAACCACAGCCACGCCCTGCAATGCCCTATGCCCTGCAATGCCCTATGCCCTGCATAGACCCTATGCCCTGCATAGACCCTATCCATTTAGACGCGCCAGGCATCAAAATTTTGCCTCTCCCCAATTCTTCCCCCACCCAATTCCCCGCAATCCTCATCTTGGCTGCACAGCCTGCACCCGAATCGCCGCCAGAGGCGGAGTCCTGAAGAGCTAGAGGCGCGCCGCCCCCCTGCCCCTCTCCGAAAGCCCCCCGCGCCCTGGGGAACTGCCCCTTTTGCCAGCGAAGGTGTAATGGTGGGCAACGGCGTGCAGCGCCCTCTCCGAAAGCCCCCTTCCCCCTTTGGGGAAGGGGGTTGGGGGATAGGGGCTTCCCCTATTGAGAATTGCCGCCCAATTCACCGCCTCCTCGCGCCAACTCCGCCAATGGAGGACAATTGAATCCCAAAAAAACACGATTCAATGGTCTCTTGATTGCGCCCTCGTTGGCTGAGCCTGCCGAAGCCCTTGCCCAAGCCCCGTGTTGCCTTCGACAGTCTCAGGCAGGAAGAAGTTCAACTTCTCCGAAGAAGTTGAACTTCTAAATGGGCAGGTTGTTTAATTCTCATTCCCAAGTAGTTCCCTATGATTGCTGACAGACTGCCGGCATGTTAAAATGCCGCCACAAATCGGGAAAGCGGAGCCAACCTGGAACGTGACGCATGACTGTTACAACGGCTGATATACTCATTTGCGGCGGCGGCATTGCCGGCATTGCCGCCGCCTACCACCTCACCGTTCGCCAGGGCGTGCCCCGCGTGCTGTTGGTAGACGAACGCCCCCTGCTCAGCCTCACCAGCGACAAATCCACCGAAGCCTACCGCAACTGGTGGCCCGGCCCCGACGCCGCCATGCGCCGCCTCATGAACCGCAGCATTGATTTGCTGGAAGAACTGGCGCGCGCCAGCCATAACCGCTTCTTGCTCAGCCGCCGCGGCTACGTCTACGCCACTGCCGATCCGCAGCGGGCTGCCGGCATGAAAGCCGCCGCCCTGTCCGCCACAGACATGGGAGACGTCCGGCTGCACGAACCGGACGGCGGGGCCCCGTTGTCCGCCTGCCCGTACATCCCCGCCGCTGCTGAAGGATTCACCGGTCAACCCGACGGCGTGGATTTACTGCTTGACCCGGCACTGATACGACGCCATTTCTCCTACCTCTCGCCGCAAACAATAGCCATCCTGCACGCTCGCCGCTGCGGCTGGTTCAGCGGGCAGCAGTTAGGCATGTATCTATGGGAGCAGGCGCGGCAGCATGGCGCGGAACTGCTGCCAGGGCGCGTGACCGCGGTGCAACTGGCGCAGGGGCGCGTGGCCCGCGTGACAGTACAGCAAGAGAGCCGGGCGGTGGACGTAAACACAGCCATCTTTATCAACGCCGCCGGTCCCCTGGTCAACGAAGTTGCCGCCCTGCTGGGGCTGGAACTCCCCATCTTCCACGAACGTCATCGCAAGGTTTCTTTCCGAGACCACCTGGGCATTCTCCCCCGCCATGCTCCCCTGTTGATCTGGGAGGATGCGCAGCGGCTGCCGTGGAACCAGGAAGAACAGGAATGGCTGGCGGATTCGGCAGACACGCGCTGGCTGTTAGAACCATTTCCCGGCGGCGTCCACACCCGCCCCGAAGGCAGCAGTGACGGGCAAACCATCCTCCTGCTGTGGGCTTATCACACCGCCCCGGCGACTCCCATTTTCCCCCTGCCTGCAGACCCGCTGTTTCCCGAACTGACCCTGCGCGGCTTATCCACCATGATTCCCGGATTGGCTGCCTATTTTGAACAAATGCCCCGCCCCTATGTAGACGGCGGCTACTACACCAAGACCCGCGAGAACCGGCTGTTAAGCTGCCCGCTGCCCGTTCCCGGCGCGTACGTGTTAGGGGCGCTGTCCGGCTACGGCTTAATGGCGGCGCTGGCGGCGGCGGAACTGCTGGCGGCGCACATAGTGGGCGCGGCTTTGCCCGACTATGCGCCCGCTTTTGACCTGCGCCGTTACCAGGACGTCGCCTATTTACAGGAAATAGCCGGCTGGGCCGGCAGTCTACAGTTGTGACGAAGAAAGGACACTCTTCGGTACAGCGTACTGAGAAAATAATCGGATAATCCCGCCCTCCTTGCCAGCGAAGGCGTAATGGTGGGCGAGAGGCGCCCAGCGCCCTGCGCCAGGGAAGAGGTAATGGTTGGCAAGGTCGCCCAGCGTCCTGCGCCAGGGAAGAGGTAATGGTTGGCAAGGTCGCCCAGCGCCCTGCGCCAGGGAAGAGGTAATGGTTGGCAAGGTCGCCCAGCGCCCTGCGCCAGGGAAGAGGTAATGGTT
>JAGVTM010000130.1 GCA_019136785.1 Chloroflexota bacterium
CAAGTTGACAAAGCATGGGTATCAGACAACGCCTTTAGCCCGGAGACGGCCCGTTTCATGACCAGACCGGGGGCGCACACGGTTAATGCGCCCCGATTATTGCCCTGACGAGTCCGTGCCCCATCATTATACCCCACTTCCACACGTCATCCGGTTGTAATCTGCCTAATGCCCGATTAGTTCTGTCCGAAAGGAGAAAAGTACATGATGACATCACCTTCGGCGGTTCCTACCGCCCCACGTTTAGATGAATTGAAAACGATGCACAAAGGAACCAACGGTCACAAAGCCGTTAAATGGGTCTATCTGTTTAGCGAAGTAGCCCAGGCGGAAGAAGCCGTTGGCGGCGATTGGGATAACGTCCGCAGCCTGTTGGGGGGTAAGGGAGCGAACCTGGGTGATATGACGCGCATTGGCGTACCTGTGCCCCCCGGCTTTACGGTGACCACAGAGGCTTGCAACGCCTATTTGAAGGTCGGCGGCTTCCCGGCGGATATGTGGGAGCAGGAGCTAGAAGCGCTGCGGTCGGTGGAAGCGGCTACCGGAAAGCGGTTTGGCGACCCGGATAACCCGCTGCTCGTTTCCTGCCGCTCTGGCGGCAAATTCTCGATGCCGGGCATGATGGATACGGTGCTCAACATTGGCTTGAACGCGGATGTGGTTGCCGGCATGATCCTGCGCACGGGCGACGCTCGCTTTGTCTATGACCTGTATCGCCGTCTGGTGCAAATGTTTGGCTCGGTGGTGTTGAATGTGCCCGATGAGGTTTTTGAGGCGGTGATCACCAATCAGCGCAGTAAGCGCGGCGTGGCCACGGATACGGAACTCAGAGCGGACGATTGGAAAGAGGTCACGGCGAAGTTTAAGGAGATTGTCAAGACCTTTACGGGTAAAGAGTTTCCCTCGGACCCGTATGAACAACTGCGATTGGCGACGGAAGCGGTGTTTAAGTCCTGGAATGGCAAGCGGGCGATTGATTATCGCAACGCTGCCGGCATTGCCCACAACCTGGGCACAGCCGTAAACATCCAGACGATGGTTTTTGGCAATATGGGCGAGGATTCCGCCACAGGCGTGGCGATGACGCGCAATGCGTCTACGGGCGAGCCGGAGATTGAAGGCGACTTTTTGGTGAATGCGCAGGGGGAGGATGTGGTTGCCGGCATTCGCCTGACCCAACCCATTGGCGATCTGAAGACCCTCATGCCTGAACTGTATGCCGAGTTTGCCGGCATTGCCCACAAACTCGAACAGCATTACCACAACATGCAAGACATGGAATTTACCATTGAACATGGCAAACTGTGGGTGCTGCAAACGCGCGACGGCAAGCGCACCGCCCAGGCGGAAGTGCGCATTGCCGTGGACATGGTCGAAGAGGCCCTGATCAGCAAAGAAACTGCCGTGCGCCGCGTCAAGCCGGCTCAGGTAGATTTCTTCCTGCATCCCCAATTTGACCTGGCTGCCCTGCGCGAGTCCCAACCCATTGCCGTCGGTCTGAATGTGTCCCCTGGCGCCGCCGTGGGCGTGGTGGCTTTCGATGCCGACCTGGCGGAAAAGTGGGCCAAACAAGATGGGCGCGAAGTCATTATGGTGCGTCCCGAAACCAAACCAGACGACGTGCATGGCATGTTAGCCGCCAAAGGCATCCTCACCAGCCGCGGCGGGCGCACCAGCCACGCCGCTTTGGTGGCGCGCCAGTTTGGCAAACCCGCCGTCGTGGGGGTGGGCGAGCTAGAAATTAACCTGATTGGGCGCGTCATGACCCTGGAACAGGAAAAAGAAGTTCTGACCATCAAAGAAGGGGATTGGATTTCCATTGACGGCACTACAGGCAAAGTGTATTTGGGCAAATTGAAAACGGTTGTGCCCGATATTAAGAATCGTTATTTGCTGAAGCTGCTCAGTTGGGCAGACGAATTCCGCACATTGGGCGTTTGGGCTAACGCCGATTACCCGCACGACGCCGCCCGCGCCCGCGAATATGGCGCCAGGGGCATTGGCCTCTGCCGCACCGAGCACATGTTCTTTGAAATAGATCGTCTGCCCATTGTGCAGCAGATGATTATGGCGAAGAACAGCGTGGAACAAAACGAGGCTATAGACAAGCTGCTGCCCTTCCAGCGCAGCGACTTCGAAGGGCTGTTCCGCGCTATGGATGGCTTACCCGTCATCATTCGCCTGATTGACCCGCCGCTGCATGAGTTCTTGCCCACCTACGAAGAGTTGGTGCAATCTCTGGCGGACTTGAAGGTGCGCTTGCAGCATTACCACACCATGAGCGAAATTGACGCCGCCTTGTCGGAGATCAAGATCAAGCAGGCGTTTTTGGAGCGCGTCGAAGCCTTGCGCGAAATGAACCCGATGCTGGGCACGCGCGGCGTGCGCCTGGGCATCCTCATCCCCGAACTGACGCGCATGCAAGTACGCGCCATCTTTGAAGCGGCTTGCAAATGCGCCAAAGAGGGCGTATCGGTTCATCCAGAGGTAATGATCCCGCTGACGGCGCACGTCAACGAACTGAAGGTGCAGCAGACGGCTCTGGAATCGGAAGCCAAAGCGGTGATGCAGGCGCAAGGGGTGGAGATTGATTACAAGTTTGGCACGATGATCGAAATCCCGCGCGCGGCGTTGACCGCCGACGAGATGGCTGAATTTGCCCAGTTCTTCTCCTTTGGCACCAATGACTTGACACAGACAACGTTCGGCATCTCCCGCGACGACGCCGAAGCCGGTTTCCTGGTTCCTTACCAGCAGCGCGGCATCCTGGAGGAGAACCCGTTTGCCACCATTGATGCCAACGGCGTGGGCAAATTGATGGAAATTGCCGTCAAGTTGGGCCGGCAGACACGACCTGACTTGGAAATCGGCATTTGCGGCGAGCATGGCGGCGACCCCAAGAGCATTGAGATTTGCCACAAGCTGGGATTGAACTACGTCTCTTGTTCGCCCTTCCGCGTGCCGATTGCCCGTCTGGCGGCGGCGCACGCAGCATTGAACGAAAAGAAAGGTTAATTGGGAGTAACTATACAGGTGCGAGGCACTGGCGAGAGGAGGGCAGTGCCAGGCACGGGGCGCTAAGCCCCGTGCCTGGCACTCCAGAGGCGACCGTTCAGCAGTGCCTTGCACCGCAGGAGGCGCGCGTGGCGCGTAGAAAGATGGCACCAGAGATGATCTCCATAGATGCGAATGAAGCGGTAGCGCGCGTGGCGCACAAAGTCAGCGACGTGATCGCCATTTATCCGATTACGCCCTCTTCGGGGATGGGTGAGTGGGCGGACCAGTGGTCGGCGGAAGGCAGTACCAACATCTGGGGCGCGGTGCCCCTGGTAGTGGAAATGCAATCGGAAGGCGGGGCGGCGGGGGCGGTGCATGGCGCGCTGCAAGCGGGGGCGCTGACGACCTCTTTTACCGCTTCGCAGGGCCTGATGCTGATGCTGCCCAATATGCACAAGATTGCGGGCGAGTTGACGCCGGCGGTGCTGCACATTGCCGCCCGTTCGCTGGCAGCGCAAGCGCTTTCTATTTTTGGCGATCACTCAGACGTGATGGCGGCGCGCAACACGGGCTTTGCTTTGCTGGCTTCTAACTCGGTGCAGGAAGCCATGGATCTGGCGCTGGTGGCTTCGGCGGCGACGCTGGCGGCGCGCGTGCCTTTCTTGCATTTCTTTGACGGCTTCCGTACGTCGCACGAGGTGAATAAGATTGAACCGCTGGACGACGACGCACTGCGCGGCATGATGAATGATGACCTGGTGCGCGCGCATCGGGAACGGGCGCTGTCGCCGGATCGTCCGTTTATTCGGGGCACGGCGCAGAACCCGGACGTCTATTTCCAGGCGCGGGAGAGCGTGAATCCGTTTTATCTGGCAGCGCCGGGCATTGTGCAGCAGACGATGGATCGGTTTGCCGGGCTGACGGGGCGCCAGTACCACCTGTTTGATTCTGAGGGCGCGCCGGATGCGGAACGGGTGATTGTGGTGATGGGGTCCGGGGCGGAGACGGCGGCGGAAACGGCAAAGTATCGGGCGCAGCGTGGGGAAAAGGTGGGCG
>JAGVTM010000509.1 GCA_019136785.1 Chloroflexota bacterium
AGCAGTGGGTGCAGCGTTCGTTGCAGCGGTAGGTGATCTCCCACTGTACGGAGAGCAGGCGGTGCTGTCGCTGCGTCTTCTTGAGGATGTTCTGGTAGAGGTTGATTTTGCCGTCAGATTCCCGGTATTGCTCGGTCATGGGCGGGTCCTGGTTTGGGTGGGTAGAGACGCTGCATTGCAACGTCTCTACGGGGACGATTCAACGAAAACCATCACGTTCTTGTCAACTAGCTGCTGCAGGAATTCGAGAACGTCGGCGCGGGCGTTGGCGGGGGCGACGTCGTATTCCTGGGCAATAATCTGGCTGATGTCGGCAATGGAGCGCTGACCGTCAGCCAGTTCAAAAATGCGCGACCCAACGGGGTTGAGCACCTGAATTTCGCTGGAATCTGCCAGGATAAGGACGGCTTCGCCATCTATAACCCTGCCGGCAGTTTGCGGGTGCGGTTTAGGGTAGATTTGTGAAATATTCATCTATCGCGTCCCAGAATCCATCATCTTTTTTGAAGTGCAGCTCCTGGATGGGCGTGTGGCGGGCGATGTGGTGGCACACGGCAATGAGCTGGTCGTTAAGGTGCGGGTTGCCCACGACGAAGGGCGAGGCGGCAGCCAGTTCGGCGACAGCCACGGTGCGGGGCAGCGGCTTGACAAAGTGGGCGGCGTCCTGGCGCAGGCGGAAAATGCCTTTGAGAGGGGCCTGCTGGTTGGCGCGCGGGGCGTCCGCCAGTTCGCCGCGGAAGGGGACGCCATGCAAGGTGCAATGCCCGTCGTGACAGCGAATAATGACCAGGTCGTCGCTGAGGATCGTGCCGCGGGCAGTGGAGAGGCCCGTGCTGGTCGTTTTGCCGGCGCCGCTGGGCCCAAAGAAGACGTAGCCGCAGTTGTCGGCGTGGCGCAGCAGCCCGCCCGCGTGCAGCAGCAGGGCATTGTGGTGCACGCACAGCCAGGCGTAGGCGACTCTCAGGAAGTTCTCAATATCGGCGGTGGGAGCCATTTCTAGCTGCCCAAAGCCAGAACGAACGTCTATTTGCCCGCGCTCGCGGTAGGAGCGATAGGTGACCAGGTGGTTGTCGTAGCCGGATTCGATGACCCAGTTGCCGGGTTGGATGGGCACAAACAGGGCGCCCGGGGCAGCCTGAATGGAAATGGTGAAATGGGGCGCGGTCGCCGCGCCTGCGTCCAGGAACTGCTGGTAGCGATCGGTGATGCGGTGGGCGATTGTCTCATCGCTGGTTTCCAGGGCAACGACAAAGCCAGCAATGTTGAGGAGAATTCGTTGGTTTAGCTGGGTTGTAACGGTCAAGCAACATCCTCCGGCGGTTGATGGCATGATGGTATCATAGTCAGATCAGGGTGTCAAAAGCGTAAACTGCGCTTGCAAGGCGATGGTTTCGCTGCGTGTGGCGTTGCCGCGGCGGTCAATGGTTTCCAGTTGATAATAATAAGTACGCAGCCAGGCTACATTTTTATCTATGAAAGTGTGTTCGCCGCCCAAAAATGGGTCGGCGGCGGGCGGCAGCAGGGCGTTGTTAATCTGGCGGAACTCGCCATCAGGCTGGTCGGCGCGGAAGAGGTTGTAGCCGGCGACGTCTAGCTCGCTCTCGGTCGTCCAGTGGACGCGAATGGTGGGGTGGGCAATGCTCTGGTAAAGCAGAACGCCCACAGCGATGGCGGCGACCAGCCACAGGCAGCGCAGGAGGAAGCGAACGGTGGATGAGCGTTTTGTTAACACGGATGAAAATAATCAGGATTTCGCAGAAATACGCAGATTGATGTTATGGATGAAAATTTTAGCCACGAATCTTCTCACCACTGACCACTCGCCACTGACCACTCGCCACTGACCACTCGCCACTGACCACTCACCACTCGCCACTCACCACTCTTCCACGTCATTGGTAAAGCTGGCGCTGCTGGATATAGCGGCGGACGGTTTCGGGCAGGAGGTAGCGCAGGGAGCGCCCGCGGCGGGCCCAGGCGCGGATTTCGGTGCCGGATAAGGGAATGGCGGGCCCGGCGAGGCAATCTACGGCGGCGCTGAGGCCGGGGATGGTTTGCTCCAGGCTGGACAGGTCAAACGGGGCGCCAGGGCGGGGGAGGACCGCCAGGCGGCAGCGGGCCAGGATGGCGGCGGGTTCGTGCCAGGTGGGCAGGTCGCGCAGGGAGTCGCCGCCGAGCAGCAGCCAGAGTTGGGCGGCGGGCAGGGCGGCTTGCAGCAGGGGCAGCAGGGTGTAGGTGTAGTGGGGGGCGGGACGGTGGGCGTCGGTGGCGTCAAGCTGGAAGGCGGGGTTGCCGGCAATCGCCAGGCGGGTCATAGTCAGGCGGTGACGAATAGGGGAAATGGTCTGACCCTGTTTGTGGGGCGGTTCGCCGGCAGGCATGAACAGAACGCGGTCAAGCTGGAGGCAGTCGCGGGCAGTCTCAGCCAGGATGAGGTGGCCCAGGTGGGGCGGATCGAAGGTGCCGCCCAGGATGCCTACTCGCTCCATTCGAGTTCTTCGTCCCCAATGAAGACCATGTCGCCGGGTTGGATGCCGGCATCCTCTAACGCCTCCGTAATGCCCAGGCTTTCCAGGATGCGCTGGAAGCGCAGCACGGTGGCGTCAAACTCCCAATACGTCATGGCCGCCACCCGCTCAATGCGCGGCCCGCGCACGCGCCAGCCGCCGCGCTCTCGTTCAATGGCAAACGCGGCTTCATCCGGAGGCGGGCTGATGACGATCAGTTCGTCCGCGGCGACAGCCGGCGATGGTTGGGGGGCGGCGTCCAGCATGTGGCGCACGCGGTAGAGCATGGCGCGCACGCCCTGCCCGCTCACCGCCGAAATAGACATAAAGGGATAGCCGGCGGCTTCCACCTGTTCCGCCACCAGCGGTTCCCAGGCCACAGCGTCTGGCAGATCCATCTTGTTGAGGACCACCAACTGCGGCTTTTGGTCCAGGTTGGCGTCGTACAAAGCCAGTTCCTGGTTAATCATGGCCCAATCTTCCAGCGGGTTGGCGGCGCTGCCGTCCAGCAGGTGGATGAGGACGCGGGTGCGTTCGATGTGGCGCAAGAAGTCGTGCCCCAGGCCCACGCCGCTGGCTGCGCCTTCAATCAGACCGGGGATGTCGGCCATGACCAGGGTGTCGTGGTCGTCGAACTGCACCACGCCCAGGTTGGGTTCCAGGGTGGTGAAGGGATACCCGGCGATTTTGGGGCGGGCGGCGCTGACGGCAGCCAGGAGGGTGGATTTGCCGGCATTGGGCACGCCCACAATGCCCACGTCGGCGATCAGCTTGAGTTCCAGCGTCAGCCACAGCTGCTGGCCCGGTTCGCCGCGTTCGGCGATGCGCGGGGCTTGATTGGTGCTGGAGGCAAAGCGGGCATTGCCGCGCCCGCCCTGCCCGCCGGTCAGGATGGTCACTTCCTGACCGGGCTGGGTCAGGTCGGCGAGGAGGGCGCTGCTGTTGGCGTCGCGGATGACGGTGCCTGCCGGCACTTCCAGCCGCAGCGTTTCGCCGTCGGCGCCCGTTTTGTTGCTGGTGCCGCCATGCCCGCCGCTGCCGGCTTTGAAATGCACCTGGCGATGAAAACGCACCAGCGAATTCGCTTTCTCGTTGACCACAAAAACGATGTCGCCGCCCTTGCCGCCGTCGCCGCCGCTGGGCCCGCCAAAGGGCACAAACTTTTCGCGGCGAAAGCTAATCATGCCGTCGCCGCCGTCGCCGCTGCGGATAGAGATTTTTGCCTGATCGTAAAACATAATCGTTCGTATTTATTTACCGCAAAGATGCGAAGGGCGCAAAGGAAGAGTAAGCGAGCAAAAAGGCATCGGTGACGGGCAATTTTGGGCGCAGACGCGCCCAAAATTGCCCATAAAATGGGTGTCAGTCCCGCCGCAGGCGGGACTGACACCCACCACGATTAAGTGCAGCACTACCTTGCGTCTTGGCGGTGAAACCTTCATTAGTTTTGGGCTGCTTTGTCATCCAGCAGCGCGCGCAGGACGGACAGGCGGGGGTCAAATTGATCCGCCTGGCAGTCGCAGGGGCCATCGTTCAAGTTTTG